>NZ_JBSHCR010000001.1:0-158442 GCF_053615895.1 Isoptericola sp. NPDC055881 | reverse complement strand
GCTTCCGACGACGGAAGCGGGCCAGACGCCCGCTCACAGCACGAGGGTGGTGTCAGTCCTCGATGGTGACGCTGTTGATGACGATGTCGGTGACGGGGCGGTCGCCGGGGCGGGTCGCCGTCGTGCCGATGCCGTCGACGACGGCGCGGGACTCGTCGTCCGCCACCTTGCCGAAGATGGTGTGCTTGCCGTTGAGCCACGGCGTCGCCGCGGTGGTGATGAAGAACTGCGAGCCGTTGGTGCCCTCGACGGCGCCCGTGACGGGGTTGCGGCGCTTGCCGGCGTTCGCCATCGCGAGGATGTACTTGTCGTCGAACGCGAGCTCCGGGTGGATCTCGTCGTCGAAGGTGTAGCCGGGGCCACCGGTGCCGGTGCCCAGCGGGTCCCCGCCCTGGATCATGAAGTTGTCGATGACGCGGTGGAAGATCACGCCGTCGTACAGGGGGTCGTTGCGCTCGGCGCCCGTGGCCGGGTCCGTCCACGTCGTGGTGCCCTGGGCCAGACCGACGAAGTTCGCGACGGTCTTGGGCGCGTGGTTCGGCAGCAGCTCGATGCGGATGTCACCGGCGGAGGTGTGGAGGGTTGCGAACATGCCCTCATCCTCTCACTCCTCCTCTCCCGGACCCTCACGGCACGGCTGGCGCGTGACGCTGCAGCCCAGGGCGGCTGGTGGCACAGTGGGTCCATGGTGCGAAAGAACGTGGGCGACAGCGTCAAGGACAGTGCCAAGGACCTCAACGAGAAGCTCTCCGCGAAGGTGAGCGAGAAGATGAACGAGCTCGACACCGAGAAGCTCAAGGGCTCCGCGACCGAGGCCGCCGCCGTGCTGGTCGACGTCGGTGCCCGGGCCGCGAGCGGCGCGAAGGACGCCGCGACGCAGGCCAAGACGTGGGCGGAGCCCCGCATGGACCACTTCTTGGAGTGGTTGGTCCCGCGGGCGGAGAAGGCGTGGCAGGACAGTGTGCTCGCCGCCGCCCCGCGGATCGAGAAGGCGGCCGACAAGGCCGGCCCCATGGTCGACACGGCGCACGACAAGATCGTGGAGGAGTACCTGCCCCGCGTGGTGGCAGCCTTCAACGACGCGGCGACCCGCGCGGGTGCCGCGGCGGGGGCAGCAGGGGCAGCCGCCGCGGACGCCGCGCGCGACGCCGCCGAGAAGGCCGGCCGCGCGGGCAAGAAGGCGGCGAAGCAGGCCGCCAAGGAGGCCGCGAAGGCCCAGGCCGCTGCCGAGAAGGCCGCCAAGCACGCGGAGAAGTCGTCCGGCAAGGGCAAGGGGCTCTTCTGGCTCCTCGCGCTGGCGGGCGCTGCCGTGGCCGGGTACGCCTTCTGGCGCCGCGCCCAGCCGCAGAACGACCCGTGGGCGGAGCCCTGGGAGCAGCAGTCCGGTCCGGACTTCGACGGTGCCGCGCGCGACGCGAAGCACGCCGTCGGGGACGCGGCCGAGGCCGTGGGCGAGGCGGCGGGTCACGCCGTCGCGAAGGGCCGGTCTGCCGCCGAGCGCGCGGGAGAGAAGGCCGCCGAGCTCGGTGAGGACGTCGGCGGCAAGGTCACCGGGGCTGTGGACAAGGCTCGGGACAAGGCGACGGACGCCGCGAAGAAGGCCTCCAACCGCAGCCGCTCCACCGCCCCCAAGAACGGCCCCGGCCAGAACGCGGCCGAGTCGGGCGAGACGGGCGAGAAGAAGAACGACGAGGGCGACAAGGCCTGACCGCCCGCCGTCACTCGACGGCACCGCACGCCCGCAGACGAGGGCCCCCGCCAGACGGCGGGGGCCCTCGTCGCGTCTGGCACCACCCCAGGGCTGCCATATCGAGATTCGATATGGCATCATCGTCGCGACCGCCCCGGTCGACGACGCCTGGAGAGGACACCGGTCATGGCCCGACGCATGTTCCGCATCGGCACCTGGCTCGCGCTGGCCGCAGCCGTCCTCACCGCGGCCCTCACCGTCACGACGGCAGTGCTGGGCGTCCTGGCACTGACAGGGTCCGTGACCTACCCCGTGGACGTCCGCCTCGGCCCCCTGCACTTCCGCGACACCGTCGTCGTGCGGGTGGCGAACGCGTCGCCGGTCTGCCAGACGGTCGACCTCCGGGCGCCCGACCCGAAGCACCAGCGGGGCGACGGAAGCTTCTGCTACCAGCTCTTCCAGGAGGGTGCCGGGCAGGACGTGCGCGAGGGCGTGGTCCACCAGGACACGGACGTCCGGCCCACGGACGTGCTCCTCTCCGGCGAGGTTCAGCTGACCACCTCGGGTGGCTGGAACTCGTGGGTGGCTGCCCAGGTGGTGAGGAAGGTGGTCGTCGGCACCGTCATCACCATGTGGCTGCTCCTGATGTGGCGGCTGCTCGCCGCGGCGGCCGGCGGCGACGCGTTCACCGCCCGGAGCGTCCGGCTCCTGCGCGCGCTGGGTTGGCTGACGGTCGCGGCAGCCCTCCTGGCGCCGGCGCTGGACCATCTCACCAGCATCTATGCGGTCCAGTCGGTCCACTTCGCGCAGTACGGGCCGCCGTTCCTCGACGTCGTCGGCTCGCGCGGCTACCCGGGCGGCATCAACGTCGTGCAGGTCGCGCTGGGAGGCGTGGTCCTGCTCGTCGCCGAGATCTTCCGGCACGGTGCGGCGATCGAGGACGAGCGCAGGCTGACGGTCTGATGCCGATCGTCGTGCGACTGGACCGGCTGCTCGTCGAGCGGGGGATGACGCTCACGGAGCTCGCCGACCGCGTCGGCATCACCGTGGCCAACCTGTCGATCCTCAAGACGGGCAAGGCCCGGGCGGTGCGGCTCGCGACGCTCGACGCCGTGTGCCGGGAGCTGGGCTGCCAGCCCGGCGACCTGCTCGAGCACGTCGACGACCCCGAGGCCTGAACGCGACAGGGCGTACCGGCCCGCGTGGGCCGCTCTGCGGAACGACGAGACCCCGCACGCGTGGCGTGCGGGGTCTCGGTGATGGTGGAGCCAAGGGGACTCGAACCCCTAACCCCCTGCTTGCAAAGCAGGTGCGCTACCAATTGCGCCATGGCCCCGGGCGGCCCGTGGTGACGGGCAGCGGGGAGCGGCTCAGTCGATGGTGTCGGTGACCTCGGACCACAGGTCCCGGTCGGCCGAGTCCTCGTTGAGCCGGCGCCAGACCAGGAAGCCCGCGCCGAGCGCAAGCAGGAGGACGAACAGCTTCTTCATCTTCAGCCTCCTCGTCACGACCCTGAGGTCGTACGTGTCGGGCCCGGACCTGGTGTGGCCTGGAGTGGGGCTAGGAGGACTTGAACCTCCGACCTCTTCCTTATCAGGGAAGCGCTCTAACCGTCTGAGCTATAGCCCCGAGCGCGCTCCCAGCGGGAGCGCGTGCAGCACGGAACATTACCGTACGCGGTGGCCCCGGCCCAAACCGGGACCGCCGTCACGTGGTGTGACGTCGGTCCCGGTCCGGGACGGTGGTCACTCGTCGGTCAGCGTGAGGTGCACGCCGCCGACCAGCGCGGCCGTGATGTTGTACAGGATGGCCATGATCGTCGCCAGCGCGGTCATCAGCACCACGTTGACGATGGCGATCAGGACCGACAGGGACACGACCCGGTCGAACTTCACGAACTGCATGAGGTTCACGGCCTGCGGGCCGATCGTGTCGCTCATGAAGGACTGGATCGTGGCGAACGTGCCCATGTCGTTCAGCACGTACCAGACGACCATCGTGGCGACGACGGTGATGAAGCCGATCGCGACCGACAGCAGGAACGCGAGCTTCATGACCGACCAGGGGTCGACCCGCGAGACCGAGAGGCGCACGCGGCGCGGGCCCGCGCCGGCGACGGCCGCGCCGACCATCGGCGAGGCGGCGGGCGTGGCACCCGTGGGGGTGGCCTTCCCCTGCACGCCACCGGCCGAGTAGTGCATCTCCGGGCGAGGCTCGGACTTCTTGGCCTGTGCCTGGGGAGCCGCGGTGGTCTGCGCGGCCTGGGGGTCCTTGGGCGTGCCGTCCGGCATCGCCGACTGGACCTTCTTCGCCGCGCTCCGGGCGGCGGCGAGCGCGGCTGCCGCCGCCTTGACCGCCCCCTCCTTGACGGGGGAGGCGCCCTGCGCGGAGGTCGCCCCGGCAGGCTCCGCGGCCGTCGCAGGCACGCCGCCCGCAGCGGCCGGGGCCGGCACGGACGCCTGCACCTGCGTCGTCTGGAACGCCGGAGCCGACGACGCGGTGCGCTGCGCCGCGGCCCCTCCGACGGTCACGCCGCGCGGGGCGGACCCCTGCGCGGGCGGGGGCGGAGGGACGGGGGTCCGTCGGTGCGTGGCGTCGTCGATGTCCGCTCCCCGTGCCGGGGAAACCGACGCCCTGGTCGACGCGCTGTTCTCGGTCATCAGTCCTCGTCCCCGCTCGTGGTCGGCTCGTCGGTGGTCTGCTCCTCGGCGGCCTGCTCGTCCACGCTAGCCGACTCGACGTCGGCAGGACGCTCGACGTTCCGGGCCACCGCGATGATGCGGTCGCCGCGATCAGGCTTGGCAAAGGTCACGCCCTGCGTGGTACGGCCGGTCAGGTTGACCCCCGCGACCGCCGAGCGCACGATCTTGCCACGCTCCATGATGACCAGCACCTCGTCGTCGGCCTCTGTGACCAGGGCCCCCACGAGGTCTCCACGAGCCTCGACCAGGTTGGCGACCTTGATGCCGTAGCCGGCACGGCCCTGCACCCGGTACTCGCCGATCGCTGTGCGCTTGGCGAAGCCGCCCTCGGTCACGACGAACAGGTCGGTGCCCGGCGTCACGACGTCGGCGTTCAGCAGCTCGTCGTCGTCCCGGAACTTCATGCCGGTCACGCCCGACGTCGCGCGGCCCAACGGGCGCAGCGTGTCGTCGTCGGCGGGGAACCGGATCGACTGGCCCTTGCGCGACACGAGGATGAGGTGGTCGTCCTTGTTGACGAGGCGCGCCGCGACGAGCTCGTCCGGGTTGCCCTGCTCGTCCTCGCGGAGGTTGATGGCGATGAGCCCGCCCGACCGAGGCGAGTTGTACTCGCCCAGGCGGGTCTTCTTCACCAGGCCGCGACGGGTGGCGAGCACGAGGTAGTCCGCGGCCTCGTAGTCCGGCAGGTCCAGCACCTGGGCGATCCGCTCGCCCGGCTGGAACGCCAGCATGTTCGCCACGTGCTGGCCCTTGGCGTCACGACCGCCCTCGGGCAGCTCGTAACCCTTGGCGCGGTACACGCGGCCGAGGTTCGTGAAGAACAGCAGCCAGTGGTGCGTCGTCGTGACGAAGAAGTGCTCGACGATGTCGTCCTCGCGCAGGGCCGCGCCCCGGACGCCCTTGCCGCCACGACGCTGCGCGCGGTAGTTGTCCGACCGCGTCCGCTTGGCGTAGCCGCCGCGCGTGATCGTGACGACGACCTCCTCCTCGGGGATGAGGTCCTCGACCGACATGTCGCCGTCGAAGGGCAGCACCGTGGTGCGGCGCTCGTCGCCGTAGCGCTCGACGATGGCGTCGAGCTCGTCCTGGACGATGGCGCGCTGGCGCTCAGGCTTGGCGAGGATGTCCTTGTAGTCCTCGATCTCGCGCTGGAGCCCGTCGTGCTCGTCGATGATCTTCTGGCGCTCCAGGGCCGCGAGGCGACGCAGCTGCAGCGCGAGGATCGCGTTGGCCTGCTGCTCGTCGACGTCGAGCAGCTCCATCAGGCCGGTGCGTGCCTCCTCGACGTCGGGGGAGCGACGGATGAGGGCGATGACCTCGTCCAGGGCGTCCAGCGCCTTGAGGTAGCCGCGCAGGATGTGGATCTGGCGCTCCGCCTCGGCGAGCAGGTACTCGGTCCGCCGGCGCACGACCTCGACCTGGTGCGTGGTCCAGTGCCGCACGAACGCGTCGAGGCTGAGCGTGCGCGGCACGTCGTCGACGAGCGCCACCATGTTCGCGCCGAAGCTGAACTGCAGCGGCGTGTGCTTGTACAGGTTGTTCAGCACGACCTTCGCGATCGCGTCGCGCTTGAGCACGATCACGAGGCGCTGGCCGGTGCGGCCCGACGTCTCGTCGCGGATGTCGGCGATGCCGGCGAGCTTCCCGTCGTTGACGAGGTCGGCGACCTTCGAGGCCAGGTTGTCCGGGTTGACCTGGTAGGGCAGCTCGGTGATGACGAGGCAGATCCGGTTCTGGATCTCTTCCACGTTCACCACGGCGCGCATCGTGATGGAGCCGCGACCGGTGCGGTACGCCTCCTCGATCCCCTTGGTGCCGAGGATCTGCGCGCCGGTCGGGAAGTCCGGCCCCTTGATGCGCTGCATGAGCGCCGCGAGGAGCTCTTCGCGCGACGCGTCCGGGTTCTCCAGGTGCCAGCGCACGCCCTCCGCGACCTCGCGCAGGTTGTGCGGCGGGATGTTCGTCGCCATGCCGACGGCGATGCCGGCGGAACCGTTGACGAGCAGGTTCGGGAACCGGGCGGGCAGGACGACGGGCTCCTGCGTGCGGCCGTCGTAGTTGTCCTGGAAGTCGACCGTGTTGCGGTCGATGTCCCGGACCATCTCCATGGCGAGCGGCGCCATCCGGCACTCGGTGTACCGCGGGGCGGCGGCGGGGTCGTTGCCGGGCGAGCCGAAGTTCCCCTGGCCGGCCACGAGCGGGTAGCGCAGCACCCAGTCCTGCACGAGACGCACGAGCGTGTCGTAGATCGCCGTGTCGCCATGGGGGTGGAACTTGCCCATGACGTCGCCGACGACGCGCGAGCACTTGGAGAACGCGCGGTCGGGGCGGTAGCCGCCGTCGTACATCGCGTACAGCACGCGCCGGTGCACCGGCTTGAGGCCGTCGCGCACGTCCGGCAGGGCACGCCCGACGATGACGCTCATCGCGTAGTCGAGGTAGCTGCGCTGCATCTCCAGCTGCAGGTCCACCTGGTCGATGCGGCCGTGGTGCACCGCGACCTGTCCGTCGGTCGTCTCGAGCGCCTCGTCCTCCGGGGCGCCGTCCGTCATGTCGGGACCGGGGGTCTCGTCCGTCACCGTCTACCTTCTTCCTGTCCTGCGCCGCCGGGGCGCGGGTTCCGTCGTCCTCGCTCGGTCGGTGTACAACGGCGGTCGCACGTTCTGTACGACGCCGTGGGCACCCCTAGATGTCGAGGAAGCGGACGTCCTTGGCGTTGCGCTGGATGAAGCTGCGGCGGGACTCGACGTCCTCGCCCATGAGCACCGAGAAGATCTCGTCGGCCGCGGCCGCGTCGTCCATGGTCACCTGCAGCAGCGTGCGGTGCTCCGGGTCCATCGTGGTGTCCCAGAGCTCGGTGTAGTCCATCTCGCCCAGACCCTTGTACCGCTGGATGCCGTTCTCCTTGGGGATCCGCTTGCCGGCGGCGATGCCCTCCTTGAGGAACGCGTCCCGCTCGCGGTCCGAGTACACGTAGTCGTGCGG
Organism: Isoptericola sp. NPDC055881; assembly: GCF_053615895.1. Lineage (NCBI taxonomy): Bacteria > Bacillati > Actinomycetota > Actinomycetes > Micrococcales > Promicromonosporaceae > Isoptericola > Isoptericola sp. NPDC055881. The sequence continues at coordinate 151,065 of NZ_JBSHCR010000001.1, read as the reverse complement.
CGCGTTCGACCACTTGAGCCGGTACAGCGGCGGCTGCGCGAGGTACACGTGGCCGTGCTCGATGAGCGGGCGCATGTAGCGGAACAGCAGCGTCAGCAGCAGGGTGCAGATGTGCTGGCCGTCGACGTCGGCGTCGGCCATGAGCACGATCTTGTGGTACCGGAGCTTCGAGATGTCGAAGTCCTCGCCGATGCCCGTGCCGAACGCGGTGATCAGCGACTGGATCTCCTGGTTGGAGAGCGCCTTGTCCAGGCGGGCCCGCTCGACGTTCAGGATCTTGCCGCGCAGCGGCAGGATCGCCTGGTTGTGCGGGTTACGACCGCGGACGGCGGAGCCGCCGGCCGAGTCGCCCTCGACGATGTAGACCTCGCAGTCCTCCGCGCGGTTCGACTGGCAGTCCTTGAGCTTGCCGGGCATCCCGCCTGAGCTGAGGATCCCCTTGCGCCGGGTGGCCTCGCGCGCCTTGCGCGCCGCGATCCGCGCCTGCGACGCCTGCACGGCCTTGCGGATCACGTCCCGGGCCTCGGTGGGGTGGGCGTCGAACCAGTCCACGAGCTTCTCGCGGACCACGCGCTGGACGAACGTCTTCGCCTCGGTGTTCCCGAGCTTGGTCTTCGTCTGGCCCTCGAACTGCGGCTCGCCGAGCTTGACGGAGATGACGGCGGTCAGGCCCTCGCGGATGTCGTCACCCGTGAGGTTGTCGTCCTTCTCCTTGATGATCCCCTTGTCACGCGCGTAGCTGTTCACGAGCGTGGTCAGCGCCGCGCGGAAGCCCTCCTCGTGCGTGCCGCCCTCGGTGGTCGAGATGGTGTTCGCGAAGGTGTGGACGGACTCGCTGTACGAGCTCGTCCACTGCATCGCGATCTCCACCGAGATCTTCCGCTCGGTGTCCTCGGACTCGACGTCGATGATCTCGGGGTGGATCAGCTCGGACTTCTTGGCCGCGTTGATGTGCGCCACGTAGTCGGTGAGGCCGTTGTCGTAGCGGTACCGCACCGTGCGGACCGGGTTCGCCGCCTCCGCGTCCGTCTCGCCGTCGCCGGACACCATGTCGCCGTCCGTGGCTCCGGGGGCCTTGCCCACCACCTCGTCGTCGGCGACCGCGTGCCCAGCCCGCTCGTCGCGCAGGGTGATCTGCAGGCCCTTGTTGAGGAAGGCGTACTGCTGGAAGCGCGAGCGGAGGGTCTCGAAGTCGTACTCGGTCGTCTCGAAGATCGAGTCGTCCGCCCAGAAGGTCTGCGTGGTGCCGGTGCCCTCGCCGTCGGCGAGCGGCTCCAGCCGCTGCACCTCGCTCACGGGCTCGCCACCGTCGCGGTACTCCTGGCGCCAGTGGTAGCCGTCGCGCCGCACCTCGGAGACGAAGCGCGTGGACAGGGCGTTCACGACGGACATGCCGACGCCGTGGAGACCGCCGGAGACGGCGTACCCGCCGCCACCGAACTTGCCTCCCGCGTGCAGGATCGTCATGACGACCTCGAGCGTGGGCTTGCCCTCGGTGGGGTGCATCGCGACGGGGATGCCGCGGCCGTTGTCCCGGACGCGGACGCCACCGTCGGCCATGAGGGTCACCTCGACGCTGTCGGCGTGCCCGGCCAGGGCCTCGTCCACAGAGTTGTCCACAATCTCGTACACGAGGTGGTGGAGGCCGCGCTCACCGGTGGAGCCGATGTACATGCCAGGGCGCTTACGGACGGCCTCGAGGCCCTCCAGGACGGTGATGTTGCCGGCGTCGTACCCGTTCCCCGGTCCGGTGGTTCCGTCGGCGACAGCATCAGGACGGGGGGTGTCGGTTCGGTCTGCCACAGGCGGGACTGCTCCTCGGTCGTCGTGCACGCGCCGGCGCTTCGTGCGGTGCGCAGGCGGCGCGGCTCTCAGGTTCCGGGCACGCGCTCGACCGAGTCGTGCGAGAGGTCGGACCACGACCCGGAATGACCGTCCCAGTCTACCTGCCGGAGGCAAGGAAACGGCGGATTGACGCCGCTGGAGCGAAGTTCGGCACACGTTGTCCACAGGTGGTGGACGACGCGTTCTCCACACCCTTGTCCACAGGGTTCTCCCCAGGGTTGTCCACAACTTTTGCGCCGGAACTGGGCGTCTCGCCCGTTGCGTCGGTCATCTGTCTTCTGACCGTTATCAGAAGCTCTCCCGTTTTTGACCGAAACCTGGTGTACTACACGACGATTCCCCGTAACGCACGCTGACCCGGCTGCGCCTTCGCCGGTCACCATCGAAGGGACCACCCCACAGTGAAGAGGACCTTGGCGGGCGTCGCAGCGACGACGCTTGCCGTCGGCGGGATGCTGGTCGCCACCGCGGCGCCCGCCTCCGCCCACACCCCCGACGTCAACGACAGCTGCTCGAGCCTCGAGGTGAAGCTCACCCAGTACCACGGCGCGGACGTGACCGTCACCGTCGACGGCAAGACCGAGGCCGACGAGACCTTCGAGAGCGGCTGGCAGCGGACTTTCGACCTCGACGGCACCGCGGGCCACGAGTGGTCAGTCGTCGTCGACGCGCACGACGGAAGCCAGTTCGACTGGTCCGACACCGGCCGGACCGAGCCGTGCCCGCCCACCACCCCGGAGCCTGAGGTCGGCGAGGCGCAGGTCGCCATCTACCTGTACCCGAAGAAGGACAAGGACAAGCCTGCGGCGTGGGAGAACTCGGGCCTGCAGGAGCTCGTCGCCACGACGACCATCCCGTGGACCAAGGACTCCCCCCTCGACGACTCCTACTGGTACACCACGCTCCCGGAGACGTCGATCCTCGACAAGATCGACGTCTGCACGGACTGGGGCATCCAGCAGGACCTGCTCTCCGGCGGCCCTGACGAGTACGAGGTGCCGCAGAACATCGAGTTCCCCGACGGGACCGGGCACTCCGGGCACCTGCTCGACTGGACCCACCAGGAGCTCGAGGACCTCGGGATCACGCTGCCCGGCGGTGAGGTCTGCGGGGGAACGCCGGAGACGCCCACGACGCCCACCCCCTCCACGCCCCCGGTGACGCCGGACGAGATCGTCGTGCCGGTCCCGCCGGTCGCGGCGACCGTCTGCGGGGCGACGTCCTCCGACGTCGAGCTCCCGGCCGCCACCGCCTCGATCACCTACGTGAGCACCGAGCAGGGCGTCCTCGCCATCCCGGCGGAGCACTACGCCTTCGGCGACGACCTCGGTGGCTACACGCGCACCGACACGGGCGACGTCATCTTCCCGATCGAGAAGCTCGTGCCCTCGGCCGAGGACTGCGCGCTGGTCCCGGGCGACATCGCCGCCGTCTGCCAGGGCGACACCCCGTATCTCCAGTACGGCGTCTCGCTGCCTGAGGGCATCGAGGTCGACGACGACACCCCGCTGACGATCACGTTCATCAACCCCGACGGCGGCAAGAACTACGTCGCCGAGGACCAGCCGCTCGAGGGCTCGCTGCTGTGGCCGGGCGCCACGGACACGGCCCCGAAGCAGTGGCCGGGCTGGGAGCAGCAGGACGACGGCTCCTACGTCGAGACGGACGGCAACTACGCCTGGACCCGCGACGGCGTCCAGGTCCTGTTCGAGGTGAACCCCGAGTACTCGACCGTCGTGGACTACCCGCCGGCGTCGTCGCAGTGCGCCAACCCGGTCGGCGTGGGCGGCCCGGACACCGAGGTCGTGGCTGACGACGCGGACGTCCCGCCCGCGGACGCGGTCGGGCAGGCGGACGAGCTCCCGCAGACGGGTGCCACGGTCGGCCTCTTCGCAGGGCTCGCCGCGCTGCTCGTCGCCGGTGGTGGGCTGCTCTTCTGGCTGCGTCGCCGCATCCAGCACTGACGCCTCGACGATGACGAAGGGCCCGGCCGCAGCACGCGGCCGGGCCCTTCCGCGTCCGTGACGTCAGCACCGACGACGGCGACGGCGCAGGCTCGCTCAGCCGAAGGTGTCCCGCGGTCCCGGGCCGCGCACCGACCGCCGGCCCCGGCGGAACCCGGGGCCGGCAGGCCCCAGCACCGTGACCTGCTCGACCACGCCCTCGCCGACCTCCTCCGCCAGCCGCCGCAGCAGGGTGGGGACGAGCAGGCGCACCTGCGTCGCCCACGCCGTGGAGTCCGCCCGCACCACGAGCACCTTCTCCTCGAACGTCTCCGGCTGGCAGTGGTCGGCCACCTGGGCGCCCACGACCTCTCGCCACCGACCGATCACGCCGCCCACGGACACGTCCGCCGTCCAGCCCTTGTCACGCATGAGCCGACCGACCACCTCGGACAGGAGCTGCGGGTCGCGTGCACCTGGTCCCTGGCCCGACAGCCGCGGCTCCGCCAGGGGCGAGCGGCGCGCCGGTGAACCGGGGCGCAGCCCCTTGGCGCGCGCCGCCGCTTTGGCGCGGTTGAGCGCCTCGCGGGCGACCGCCGAGGGCGGGGTCAGCTCCGTGCGGTCCATGACCGGTCGAGGGTCGGCGTCCCGGCGGGCGGGGCGGTCGTCGGTGGCGCCGGGGAGGTCGACCTCGCTGTCGTCGCCCTCCTCGCCGTCACCCCGCACGACGCACCTCGCCGGGGGTGACCTCGAACCGGGCGCCCAGGAGGACGTCCGGGACGTCGCCGGGCACCGCTGCCGTCACCAGCACCTGGCGCGCCGGGGCGACGAGCTCGGCGAGCCGCTCACGGCGGCGCACGTCCAGCTCGGCGAACACGTCGTCGAGGATGAGCACCGGGTCGGCGTCCGTGTCGAGGTCCGGGTCCCAGAAGGCGCCGTCGGGGACGTGCTCGGGATTCTCGCCCCCGCCGAGGAGCCGGTACGACGCCAGCCGCAGCGCCAGGGCGAAGGACCAGGACTCGCCGTGGCTCGCGTACCCCTTCGCGGGCAGGCCGCCGAGGGTGAGGACGAGGTCGTCCCGGTGCGGGCCGACGAGGCTCACGCCGCGCTCCAGCTCCTGCGGGTGCGCCTCCGCCATCGCGGCGAGCATCGCCTTCTCCAGGTCCTCTGCCGCAGGGATCGGGCCGGACCCGTCTCCTGCGCCCGGCACGCTCGTGCGATAGGTGAGCTCTGCGTCGCCGTCGGCGTCACTGACCTGCTCGTACGCGGCCGCGACCTGGGGACGGAGCGCCTGCACCAGGGCCAGCCGCATCGCGAGGATCTGCCCGCCGAGCTGGGCGGCGCGCGCGTCCCACACCTCGAGGGTGCTCGTGTCCACCGGCCCGCCGGCCCCGGACCGCCGGACGCCGCGTAGGGACTTCAACAGGGCGGACCGCTGCCGCACCACGCGTTCGTAGTCGCTCAGCAGGCCCGCGGCACGGGGGAGCAGCTGCACCACCAGCTGGTCGAGGAACCGCCGTCTGCCGTCGGGGTCGCCCTTCACGAGCGCCAGGTCCTCCGGCGCGAAGAGCACGGTGCGGAGAATCCCCAGGACGTCCCGCGCCCGCCCGAGCTGGCCACGGTTGACGCGCGCCCGGTTCGCCTTGCCCGCCGTGATCTCGAGCTCGACGGTCGACGCCCGCTCACCCCGCACGATCCGCGTGCGCACCACGGCCCGCTCCGCCCCCGCCCGGATGAGCGGCGTGTCGTTCGCGACCCGGTGACTGCCCAGCGTCGCGACGTACCCGATCGCCTCGACCAGGTTGGTCTTGCCCTGCCCGTTGCGGCCCACGAAGGCGTTCGGGCCAGGCTCGAGCTCGACCTCGGCCGCGGCGTACGACCGGAAGTCCAGGAGGGACAGGTGCGAGACGTACATCAGCCTTCTCGACGGCCGGCGACCGGCGAGGTCACTGCGCCGGCTTGACCGCGTGCCCGCCGAACTGCTGGCGCAGCGCAGCCACGGCCTTCATCGCGGGCGACTCCTCCTGCCGCGACGCGAAGCGGGCGAAGAGCGCCGCCGAGATCACGGGCAGCGGCACGGCATTGTCGATCGCCTCGTCCACGGTCCAGCGGCCCTCGCCGGAGTCGTCGACCCAGTCGTCGATCGCCGCCAGCGCCGGGTCCTCCTCGAGCGCCTTGACCATCAGGTCGAGCAGCCACGACCGCACCACGGTGCCGCGCGTCCACGCCTTCATCGTGCCGTGCACGTCCGTGACGATGTCCTTCTTGGCCGCCAGGAGCTCGTAGCCCTCGGCATAGGCCTGCATGAGGCCGTACTCGATGCCGTTGTGCACCATCTTCGCGAAGTGTCCCGCGCCGACGGCGCCGGCGTGCACGAAGCCCTCCTCGCGGGGCCCCTCGGGGCGGAGCGCGTCGAAGACCGGCATGAGCGCCTCGACGTGCGCGGCGTCACCGCCGCACATCAGGCCGTAGCCGTTCTCCAGACCCCACACACCACCGGAGACGCCGACGTCGACGTAGCCGACGCCGCGCTCCCCGAGCTCGGCGGCCCGGGCCTGGTCCTCCGGGTAGTGGGAGTTCCCGCCCTCGACCACCACGTCGCCCTCGGTCAGCAGCGTGCCGAGCTCCTGGACGACGCCGCGCGTCGGGTCTCCCGCCGGCACCATCACCCACACGACCCGGCGGTCGGCGGGCAGGGCGGCGACGAGGTCGGCGAGCGACGCCACGTCGGAGACCTCGGGACGCGGGTCGTACCCCGTGACCTCGATGCCTCCGCGGCGCAGCCGCTCGCGCATGTTGTTGCCCATCTTGCCCAGACCGACGAGTCCGATGTGGCTGACCATGGGTACCTCCAGGAGGGTGCGGGGCGAGAGGGCGGGCGCGTGCGTCAGCCGGCGAACCGGATGGGCACGAGCAGGTAGCGGTACTCCGACGAGTCCTCGCCGTCGAGCGACTCCTGGCCGGTGAACTCCACCGGCTTGTTCGGGTGGGTGAACGAGAGCCGGACGAAGTCGGTGCCGAGCGCACCGAGCCCGTCGAGCAGGAACTGCGGGTTGAACGCCACCTGGATGTCCTCGCCGACGAGCACCGCCTCGAGCGCCTCGGACGCCTGCGCGTCGTCGCCCTGACCGGCGTCGAGCACGACCTGGCCGTCGGTGAACGACAGCCGGATCGGGGTGTTCCGCTCGGCGACCAGGGAGACGCGCTTGGCCGCCTCGATGAGCGGCCCGGTGGCGACGACGGCATGGATCGGCGTCGCGTCGGGGAACAGGCGGCGGACCGGGGGATAGTCGCCGTCCACGAGCTGCGACGTGGTGTGGCGGCCGCCGGCCTCGAAGCCGATGAGGTCGACGCCCTGACCGGTGGAGAGGCCGACGTTGACGAGCCCGCCGCCCCCGCCGAGCGACTTCGCGACGTCGGTCAGCGTCCGGGCGCGCACGAGCGCGACGGCGGAGTAGCCCGGGGTGGCCGGGGTCCAGGTCAGCTCGCGCAGCGCGAGCCGGTAGCGGTCGGTGGCGATGAGGGTGATCCGCTCGCCCTCGATCTCCATCCGCACGCCCGTGAGCAGGGGGAGCGTGTCGTCACGGCTCGCCGCGACGCTCACCTGCGCGACGGCGTGCGTCAGGGCGTCGCCCGTGACGGTGCCGCTCAGCTCCGGCATCTGCGGCAGCGTGGGGTAGTCCTCGACCGGCATGGTCAGGAGGGTGAACCGCGAGGCGCCGCACGTCAGCACGACCTTGGTGCCCTCGAGCGTGACGTCGACCGGCTTGTGGGGCAGCGCACGGGAGATCTCGGCGAGCAGGCGGCCGGAGACGAGCACCGTGCCCGGCTCCGAGACCTCTGCGGGGATCTCGGCGCGCGCGGAGACCTCGTAGTCGAAGCTGGACAGCCAGATGGTGCCGGCCGTGTCGACCTCGATGCGGACGCCTGCCAGGACGGGTGCCGGCGGGCGCGTGGGGAGAGTGCGCGCCGTCCATGTCACGGCCTCGGCCAGGACGTCACGCTCAACCCGGAACTTCATCCCACTCCTCGCGTTGCCGACTGGTGTCGTCGATCGATGTGGACGCAGGGCTGTCGTCGAGGCCCGGTGGCGAGCCTGTACGACGTCATCCGACCTGCCTCGTCGTCCGAGCCAAACCCTACGCGAGACGGGGCGTCTTCGGCACTCGATCCGCACAGCGGGGCCACGGACTGCCTGGTCGCGTCGGCCGGCCTGATGAAGGTGTGTGGATTTCCTTGATGATCAAACGTTCGTCATCGTCATAGGGGTTGTGGATTCTGGGGATGACGTGCGTTTGTGCAGGTCAGAGCCTTGATCAGGGTGTGGAGACTGTGGGGGCAGTCCTGTGGACGACGCCTTGCGCCTGTGGGCAGAGGATTCCGTACCCACAGCCGTCCACCGATCGGGGCGTCGTCGTCCACGGAAAAACCGTCTCGGTCCACATGCGTCCACAGCTTTGTCCACAGGTGTGAATCTCCCCGGCGGGCAAAACTGGTGAGTTGTCCACGATGTCCCTCCACAGGGCTGGGGACGGCGGGGCGACAACAGCGTCACAGCGCGGCCCAGGCTGTGGGCGGAGGTGTGGATGAACGGCCGCGGGCCCGGTCCATACCCCTGTGGAGAGCATGGCCGGGCCCGTGATCGTGGCTGGGGGGGTCAGCCGCGGTGCTGCTGCTTGATGCGGCTGGTGAGCTCGGTCACCTGGTTGTAGGTGGAGCGACGCTCCGCCATCTGGCCGGCGATCTTCTTGTTCGCGTGCATCACGGTGGTGTGGTCGCGCCCGCCGAACTGCTGGCCGATCTTCGGCAGCGAGAGGTCCGTCAGCTCCCGGCACAGGTACATGGCGATCTGGCGGGCCGTGACGAGGACGCGCGACCGGGAGGAGCCGCACAGGTCGTCGATCGTGAGGCCGAAGTACGCGGCCGTCTGCGCGATCACCATCGACGGCGTGATCTCTGCCGAGTCGTCGTCGGTGATGAGGTCCTTGAGGACGATCTCCGCGAGGGCGAGGTCCACCTGCTGGCGGTTGAGGTTCGCGAACGCGGTGACGCGGATCAGCGCACCTTCGAGCTCCCGGATGTTCGTCGAGATGCGCGAACCGATGTAGCTGAGCACCTCCGCGGGGACGTCGAGCCGCTCGCTCGCGGCCTTCTTGCGGAGGATCGCGATCCGCGTCTCGAGGTCCGGCGGCTGGACGTCCGTGATGAGGCCCCACTCGAAACGGGAGCGCAGGCGGTCCTCGAAGCCGTTGAGCTGCTTGGGCGGCACGTCGGACGTGATGACGACCTGCTTGTCCGCGTTGTGCAGCGCGTTGAAGGTGTGGAAGAACTCCTCCATCGTCTGTTCCTTGCCCTGCAGGAACTGGATGTCGTCGATGAGCAGGACGTCGACGTCCCGGTAGCGGCGCTGGAACGCTCCGGCGCGGCCCTCGCCGATGCTGTTGATGAAGTCGTTGGTGAACTCCTCGGAGTTCACGTACCGCACGCGCACGTGGGGATAGAGGTTGTGGGCGTAGTGCCCGATGGCGTGGAGCAGGTGCGTCTTGCCCAGCCCCGAGTCGCCGTAGATGAAGAGGGGGTTGTACGCCTTCGCCGGCGCCTCGGCCACCGCGACCGCCGCCGCGTGGGCGAACCGGTTGGACGACCCGATGACGAAGGTCTCGAAGATGTACTTCGGGTTGAGCCGCGTCGGCTCGGCCGACTGCTTGGGGCTCGGCGGCAGCGGCGGGGCCTCGGGCTCGTCCGGTACGCCCGGCTCCGGGGGAGCCGTGTAGTCCTGGGACGGGCCCGTGAGCGTGTCGCTGCTCAGCTCGGGATCGACCGTGATGCCGAACCGGATGTCGCGCCCGAGCGTCGAGGCCATCGCGGAGACGAGCTGGTCGCGCACGCTGGTCTCGAGGTAGGCGCGGGTCTGCTCGTGCGGGACGGCGATGAACACCGTGTCCTCGAGGATCGCCATGGGCTTGGCCAGCTTGATGAAGGCGAGCTGCCGGGCCGACATGTCGGGCCGGGCCTCGAGGGTGGCGAGCGTGTGTGCCCAGACATCCGTGATGTTCTCGTCCGGCTGGGCCACGGGCGTCGTCCTTCTGTCGTTACTGGAATGGCAGCGAGTCGCGAGTCTGCCACCCCCCAGACTCCGTCCACAGCGTTGTCCACATGCTGTGGAACCTGTGGACAACCCTGTGGGTGACCGTACCGGGGCAGGCGGCGCGACGTCGCGCCGAGGTGCGTGAGGTCCTCCATATCGTAGCGACCGGGGACGGGAGGGCGCCCCCGGTCGGGTTTGACCTGAACCCCTCCGGCGGCGTAACGTCGGACAGCCGTTCCAGGTCCTTTCGCGCGCCCACAACCGGGCTGCCAGGTCCTTGATCGGCCCGGTCGGCGCCTCCACGTCCCGTACGCGTGCGCCGACCTGCGACAAGACCTGCATCGTCGGGAAATGACGGTGTGCCTCCCCGACGTTTCTTGGAGTACCTCGTGAGCAAGCGGACCTTCCAGCCGAACAACCGCCGTCGTGCCAAGACCCACGGCTTCCGGCTGCGCATGCGCACCCGTGCCGGCCGCGCCATCCTGGCGAACCGTCGGCGCAAGGGTCGCGCCGAGCTCTCTGCCTGACGGATGCTGCCCGCGGCGCACCGACTGCGCCGTTCCGTCGACTTCGAACGGGCGGTGCGCCGCGGCACGCGTGCAGGTCGATCGACCGTGGTGGTCCATCTCCTCGTCGACCCCGACGACGGCCCGCGGGCCGTGGGGGACGGCGGTACGAGCGATGAGCCGCCACAGGTCGGTCTTGTCGTATCCAAGGCCGTGGGGAACGCCGTGCACCGCAACCAGGTGAAGCGGCGCCTTCGGCATGCCGCCGCGGGGCACCTCTCCTCACTGCCTGCGGGATCGCGCCTCGTCGTGCGGGCTCTCCCCGCGTCGAGCGCGGCGACGTACGCCGAGCTGGACCGCGACCTGGCAGGCTGCCTGGACCGCGCGATCGACCGTGTGCGGAGGACTCCGTGACCGCCTCGACGCTCGGCCACGGTCGGGACATGCTGCGGAACCTCCCGGCGACCGTGCTGATCGGTGTGCTGCGCGTCTACCAGACGGTGATCTCGCCGCTGACGGGCCCCACCTGCAAGTACTACCCGTCGTGCTCGCAGTACGCGATCATCGCGGTCCGGACGCACGGCACGCTGCGGGGGACCGGTCTCGCCCTGTGGCGCATCCTGCGGTGCAACCCCTGGAGCCTCGGCGGCGTCGACGACGTCCCGCCTGCTCGTCACAAGCACGCCGACACCGACGTCGACGCGCTGGACCACGAGCACCGCGGCGCACCTCGCCACTGACCATCCCGGATCGCGCCGCCGGGGACCGCAGAGACTTTCCGACAGAGGAGACAAATCGGGATGGATACCATCCTCTACCCCATCGAGTGGGTCGTGGCCTGGATCATGTACGGGGCGCATGCCCTGTTCACGACCCTCGGGATGCAGGACGGTCCGGGCTGGGCGTGGGTGTTCTCGATCGTCGCGCTGACGATCGTCATCCGTATCGCGCTGATCCCGCTGTTCTTCAAGCAGATCAAGGCCTCGCGCGGCATGCAGATGATGCAGCCCGAGCTGCAGGCCGTGCAGAAGAAGTACAAGGGCAAGACGGACCCGGCGTCCCGCGAGGCCATGGGCCGCGAGACCATGGAGCTGTACCGCAAGCACGGCACCAACCCCATGGCGTCCTGCCTGCCGATCCTGCTGCAGTCGCCGATCTTCTTCGCGCTGTTCCGGGTGCTCAACCACCTCTCGGCGATCGCGGACGGGTCCTACCGCACGATCGGCCCGATCGATCAGCGCGTGGCCGCGGACATCGAGCACTCCAAGCTCTTCGGCGCACAGCTCTCCGACGTCTTCCGCACCACCGACTCGACGACGGCGCGCGTCGTGGTCATCTGCCTCATCGTCCTGATGAGCGCCACCATGTTCTTCACGCAGCGCCAGCTGACCATGAAGAACATGCCGAAGGCCGCGCTCGAGGGCCCGATGGCGAGCACGCAGAAGATGATGCTCTACATCCTTCCGGTGATCTTCCTGATCTCGGGGATCAACTTCCCGGTCGGTGTGCTGATCTACTGGGTGATCTCGAACCTCTGGTCGATGGGCCAGCAGTTCTACACGATCAAGCGCATGCCGGCGCCGGGCTCCGAGGCGGAGCGACTCCTCAAGGAGAAGCAGGCCCGTAAGGCCGCCGCCAACGGCGCCATCGAGGCAGCACCGGAGCCGGAGGCCGAGCAGCCTCGCGGCCAGCGTGTGCAGCCCAAGCGCAAGAACCGCCAGAAGCGCCGCTGAGCAGCGAGAGGAATCGACACCGATGACGACGGACACTCCGGTGGACCGGGAGCCCGAGAACACGGCGCGCCTCGAGGAAGAGGGCGAGATCGCCGCTGACTACCTCGAGGAGTTCCTCGATATCGCGGATCTCGACGGTGACATCGACCTGGACATCCAGCACGACCGTGCTGCTGTCGAGATCGTGGCTGACGAGGACGTTGACCTCTCCTCTCTCGTGGGACGGGACGGCGAGGTGCTGGAGGCGCTGCAGGAGCTGACCCGTCTGGCCGTGCAGGCTCGCACGGGCGAGCGCAGCCGGCTGATGCTCGACATCGGCGGCTTCCGCGCCGCTCGCCGCGCCGAGCTGACGACCTTGGCCGAGGAAGCCATCCGGCAGGTGCAGGAGTCGGGGCAGGAAGTCGAGCTCGACCCGCTGAACGCGTTCGAGCGCAAGGTGGTGCACGACGCCGTGGCGGCGGCCGGCCTGGTGAGCGACTCGCGCGGTGTCGAACCGGCGCGGTACGTCGTGGTCCAGCCCGCTGTCGACTCGGGCGCACCCTCCGCGTCCTGAGTGTGGCCGCGAGAGCCCGTTGTTTCACGTGAAACGACGGGCTCTCGTCATGAGGTACGAGAACGAGAAGGGCTGAAGATGACCGAGGACGAGACGAACAGCGCTGCTGGTGCCCGCGACGAAGAGCTCGGGCGGAGCGGTGCGGTGCGCGACTACTTCGGTGATCGCTATGACCTCGTCGCTCGGTACGCAGCGAACCTGCGGGCAGAGGGCGAGCTGCGTGGACTGATCGGTCCCCGCGAGGTGGCGCGTCTATGGGAACGTCACATCCTCAACTCCGCCGCCGTCACCCCCTATCTCGAGGATGCGAGGTCGGTGGCGGACATCGGTTCGGGCGCAGGGCTGCCCGGCGTTGTCCTGGCCATTCAGCGGCCGGACGTCGAGGTCCACCTGATCGAGCCCATGGAGCGTCGGACGGCGTGGCTCCAGGAGGTCGTCGATGACCTGCAGCTCGCGAACGTCCAGGTCAAGCGTGGGCGCGCGGAGGAGTACCACGACGCGTTCGAGGTCGACGTGGTGACGTCGCGCGCGGTCGCCGCGTTGAGCAAGCTGGCTCGAATGAGTCTGCCGCTGGTGCGCCGCGGCGGGGCAATGGTCGTCCTGAAGGGCCGCAACGTCGAGCGGGAGATCGACCCCGCCCGCAAGGTTCTCCGGTCGTTCAAGACCGCCGAGCCGGAGATCCTTGAGGGTCGCACGATCGACGACGTCGAGACGACCACCATCTTGCGTATCCGCAGGTCCTGACCCCCCGGGCTACCGGTGCGTTCCGGCCGACCGTGTCGCTCGTCCGCTGTCTCCACAGGTCGGAGTTTTGACCCGTCCCGCTGGCAGCAAGGCCGTAGAGTGAGCGCGGAGTACCCGGTCCGTGGCGGCAACGCTCGCGCCGCGACCGGACGCAAGGTCTCTGTGGCGAACCGGAGGAGTGGCACGTGAGCACGAGCACGGAGCACGTCGACGACGTCCCGCGCAATGACGGGACCGTGACGGGCGATCCGCACGTTTCACGTGAAACATCGCCCGGGCTGTCCTGGGCCGGTGGTGGCCTCCCCCCGGCGATCGACGGTCACCGGGCCGCTCTCGTGGCCTCCGTACCTGAAGCTGATGAGTCCACGCCCTTAGCAGCGCAGCTCGCGATCGACGCCCGCCGACGCATCGAGCTGCAGGGGAGGCGGTTCCCGCGTCCCGACCGGACGCGCATCATCACGGTGGCCAATCAGAAGGGTGGCGTCGGGAAGACGACCACCACGGTGAATCTCGCTGCTGGCCTCGCGCAGTCCGGCCTCAAGGTGTTGGTCATCGACAACGACCCGCAAGGCAACGCCTCGACGGCCCTCGGCCTCGAGCATCGGGCAGGTACGCCGTCGATCTACGAGGTTCTTGTCGAGGACGAGCCGCTCGCGAACACGGTGCAGGAATGCCCTACCGTGCCAGGGTTGTACGGGGTTCCGGCCACGATCGACCTGTCTGGCGCGGAGATCGAGCTCGTCTCGCTGGTTTCACGTGAAACACGCCTCCGCCGCGCGGTCGACGCCTACCTGGCGGACCGCGATGCACGAGGTGAGGAGCGGATCGACTACGTGCTGGTCGACTGCCCGCCGAGCCTTGGTCTCCTGACGGTCAACGCCTTCGTCGTCGGTCGGGAAGTGTTGATCCCGATCCAGTGCGAGTACTACGCGCTCGAAGGGCTGAGCCAGCTCCTCAAGACGATCGAGCTCATCAAGGCGCACCTCAACCCCGAGCTGCGGGTGTCGACGATCCTCTTGACGATGTACGACGGCAGGACCAACTTGGCCCAGCAGGTGGCCGCCGAGGTGCGCGAACACTTCCCGAAGCAGACCCTGCGGACGACGGTGCCTCGGTCGGTGCGGATCTCCGAGGCTCCGAGCCACGCTCAGACGGTCATGACCTACGACCCCAGTTCGACGGGGTCCCTGGCCTACCTCGAGGCAGCACGCGAGCTCGCGGAGCGCGCGCCGCAGCGCGCTGACCTGGGATAAGACGCGATGAGAGGCTCTGTGACGGGCACCATGACGCCCGCGACGGCGACCGTTCGACGCATGGCCAGGCCTCGGCCGGCCGGCGCCCCGCAGCGGCGGGGGCGGCACGATACTTCGACGACGAGCAGGGGAGCGTGGGGCCCCATGGTTCAGGAGGCTGGAGCATGAGTCAGAAGAAGCGTGGCCTGGGGCGCGGGCTCGGTGCGCTGATCCCGTCCGGCCCGGAAGGGGACCGACCCGTCGACGTCTTCTTCCCTGCTGGTGAACCTCGAGAAACGGCAGCGGACGCGAGCAAGCTCGCCAGCGTGGGCGCGGAGCGCACGTCGGGGGAGGCCTCCGACGAGAACGGCCGCACCAGCCGGCGATCTGCGTCCTGGGACTCCGCTATCGCGGGGGGCCGCCTGAGCATCCGGACCGGGAACGAGCAGCAGTCGCGGGAGAGTGAGCCTGTTGCCGAGGACGAACGGCCTCAGACGAGCGGTGCGCTGGCCGATCGCTCGGCCATGTCGGCAGGGGCCCCCGTCGAGGATGACGGCGGCCTCGGAGCAGATTCGCTGTCGTTGGGTCTGATCACGAGCATCGAGATTCCCGACCTGACTGAGTCATCCCCGGCGCAGGCGCCCGATGAGGACGGGGACAGGCCCGCCGTCGCCGGCGAAGCCACGGCAGCAGGGCTCGGCACGGATGCCGATACGCCGGTCCACGATGCCGTTTCACGTGAAACCGAACTCCGTCCGGTCCCTGGCGCCCGTTTCGCTGAGCTCCCGGTGGAGTCGATCCGGCCGAACACCTGGCAGCCGCGCACCGTCTTCGACGATGGCGAGCTCGACGAACTGGTTGCTTCGATCTCGGAGATCGGCGTGCTCCAGCCCGTGGTCGTGCGGCCTGATGCCTCTGACCAGGACCGATACGAGCTCATCATGGGTGAGCGGCGGTGGAGGGCTTCCCAGGTCGCTGGTCTGGAGACCATCCCGGCGATCGTCCGTGAGACCGATGACAGCGACATGCTGCGCGACGCGCTGTTGGAGAACTTGCACCGTGCGGCGCTTAATCCGCTCGAGGAGGCGGCGGCGTACCGGCAGCTTCTGGACGACTTCGGCTGCACGCATGAGGAGCTCGCGACTCGGATCGCTCGCTCGCGTCCCCAGATCTCCAACACGCTGCGCCTCTTGAAGCTGCCGCCGCTGGTTCAGCGCAGGGTGGCGGCCGGCGTCCTGTCGGCAGGGCACGCACGCGCCCTGCTGGCTCTGAGTGATGGTGCCGAGATCGAACGCCTGGCTCAGCGGATCGTGTCGGAGGGACTCTCGGTCCGCGCGACAGAGGAGATCGTCACGCTGCTGACCAGCGGAGACGGCGGTAAGACGACCCGGCGTGCTCCGCGGGCGGGGCAGCGCAGCGAGGCGATGGACGAGCTCGCGACTCGCCTCGCGGACCGCTTCGAGACGCGCGTGAAGGTCAACATCGGGAAGACGAAGGGACGGCTCACCGTGGAGTTCGCGTCCGTGGAGGACCTCAACCGAATCCTCGGTGTCATGGCACCCGAGGATCCGGGACTCCTTCGCTCCTGACCTCGAAGTTCTCACCAGCGGGCACCGCCTCTTCGGAGCGGTGCCCGCTGGCGTGGGGGCGCATGGAGCGTCGCAGGGGCCACGACACGCCACTGGTTCTTGGTCGTCGTCGTGGCATCTGCCGCGCGCTGGTTCACCGAGCCGGTGGCCGCGCGCGCAGGGCACATCTCGACGGTGGCTAGGCGGCGGGGTTCTGTCGGCCTGCCCGAGACACGTCTCATGCCCTCGCCCCACCGCGAGCCGTCACCGATAGTTGGGCCCCGCCCGGTATTCAGGTGAACGCGCGGTCAGGAGTCGCGGAGAGGTCGCCGTGGTCAGCACGGTGGTGGGCTCGCAGAGCGTCGGCGCAGGTCAGCCAGTCCCGCGGAGGCTGAGGCGTGCGGATCTGACGGGAAGCAGCACGCGCAAGGTCTGGGGGTAGCAGGCATGTTCCACGTGAAACGTGCACCACGACCGCTCGAAGACTGCCGGTCGTACAACCTCCTGGGGCTGAGCCTCGGGTAGCGCCCAGGCCGAGACCACTGTCGGCGCGGGCGGACGGTGGAGCTGCGGAGGCGGGGTGCACCCCCTCGGGCCGCGTCGTGGACGACGTGCGGGGCCGCGTCGTGGACGACGTGCCGGCCGTGTCATGGACGACGGGCAAGGCCGCGTCCAGGACGACGTACAGGTCCGCCGCCTGTGGTACGAGCGCTCCCCCGGGGCCCGAGCCCTCGACAACTTCGCACCGAGCGCACCCTGGCCTCGCTCCGCAAGACGAGGCTGCTCGCGGAGGTGGTTCGCCAGCGGGTCAGGTAGCTGAGCGCCGAAGCGTGGGCAATTTACACATGAGGGGTAGGCGCAGATGAGCCGCAGGTGCTGATGGAGGGCCTGAGCTCGCTCGCCAACCCTGAGCGTCGCAGCGACGTTTCACGTGGAACGAGAGCCCCAGCTCAGGTCGAGCGACGTTGACCGTCAGGATCTCCTGGCCTCGGTGGCCCCTCAAGGGGACCGCAGGGGAGGAGAGGCTTTGCCGAAGGGTGCAGCGTTGTGTCGGACTCGACGGATAAGCCGGGTACGCCCCAGAGTGACGCGTCAAGATGTTCGTGGCACGGCACGGCACGGCACGGCACGGCACGGCACGGCACGAAGCGGCCGAGCGCAGAGGCAAGCGCGGAGCGGGGTGGCGAACGGGCGGGGGGATGCGCGCTATCGGGTGCGCGGGACGGCGCGGGGTTCTGGTGTCGGAGGGGGAAGCTGAGCGGGGGATCCCTTGCCGCGCAGAGGCGAGCGCGGAGTGGGGTGGCGGTCCGGCCAGTGATAGGTCCGGGTTGGCCGTGGTGTCGGGAGTAGGGGCGGACCTGGGCGAGGTTGCTGCCGGGCGGGAGATTGGGCGGGAGATTGGGCGGGGGATCCCTGCCGCGTAGAGGCGAGCGCGGAGTGGGGTAGCGGACCGGCCAGTGATCGGGCAGTGATCGGGCCGGGGCGGCGCGCGGTGTCGGGTACACGGACGGCCTCGGCGAGGTTGCTGGTGCCGGCGGGGTGTCCGGAACCGGGCGAGGGAAGTCGGTTGGAGGTGTGAGACCTGGGGTCGTATTGGAGGTGCCGACCGGATGTGGGGCAGCGGTCGGCTGCGCGTCGAGGCGGATGATCGTGCGATGTTCCACGTGAAACGTCGTGGTGTGCCCGGGTCGGTGAAGAGGGGGCGGGGCGTCATGTGCCCTGGTCGGGAGGGGGGTCCTGGTCGGGAGGGGTCCTGGTCGGGAGGGGCAGATCAGCGCCGAGGACGGGCAGCTGCGCACGGCGAAGCTTGGCTCCGACGTCACGCTGGGTGTGAACCCTCGCCTCCCCGTGACGGTGGCGCGCCGGCGACGCCCTGGATGGCGGGGAGAGCGAGGCCCTAGGAAAGCCGTCGGGACCGGTGGAGAGTTGCCGGAGACCGGAGGAGCGTCGGAATGACCTCGTCCGGACCGGTGGTCCCGGTCCGCCCAATACGGGCACGTGTGCCGACGCCTCGACGACGCGGAAGGTGCGAGGACTCCGGTTCCTGCGCACGGCTCCGCGCACTGGCACGCTCCAGCCCTGCTCTGCCACAGCGCTGCGGCGCGGAAGTCGTCGCGGGCCCTGGTGGAGCCGTGTGAAGGCCTGAGAGTCACGCGTGCGCTGCATCGGCTCTGGTCACGACGCTGCTCCAGAGACGACCCACCTCGCGGACCATGGTCGGGGAGGAGGACGTGATCGGGACATCCCCTGTGGCCGAGCTGAGGCTGACGCATTCACGACTGCTATCCCAGGCGGCCCGAACGCGCCCGGCGTCCGATCAGTTCAGCGGCCGCAGACCCTCCACCATCGCCTCCGTCACTCGGTTCTCGTCTCGTCGGCTAGGCCAGCACAAGCTGTGCGACAGGTATGCGACCTGGAGGTGTGCTGACGCACATAGACGTCTGTCTGCTCGCTCGTCGCCGTGCCCGCGCAGCGCTCGGCCGATCAGAGGTTCCCCGGCAGCCGCTGCACGACGCCGGCATGAGCGGCGCAGGGTTGGACCGACGCTGGACCGACGCGTAGTTGGACCGTGCCCGCACGGCCGCGCTTGGTAGGACCTACGTCGGCACGGCCGCGCCTGGCGGCACCGACGCCCGCACGGCCACGCCTTGTCGGACCGACGCCCGCACGGTAGAGCCGGTCGGAGCGGCGGGGCTACGCCTGCACGGCCTGGCAGCCTGGTGGCCGAGGCTCGGGCGGGCTACGACCGTGTGGGCGAGCCGGTCTGGTCGACGGCAGCGGGCACGCCCGGCGGGCTCATGTCCCCTCGCCCACGACCAGGCCTCGACCGCGGTCACCAACACGGACGTCGCGTGCGCCCGGGCTGTGTACGTCGTTTCGGTGCTGGGACGAGGGCGCCCACCGACGTCGCTTCGCGTGACGGGTGCATCCGGAACGCGGGACGGGCTCGCGGGTCGTCAGGGTGCGGCGGTCCCCAGTGACGCGAGGACGCGGTCGCGCAGCAGCTCGTACTGCTCCCGGTGGTAGCGGGGAGCATCGGGAGGACGGATGACGACGGTGCCACCCACCACGGTCTCCTCCGGCAGAAACTGGTCGGCGGTGAGATCGACGTCCGTACCGTCCGGGAGCCGGTTCCAGTAGTGGTGACCGATCTGGGCACCGTCCACGTGAACCTCCGCCAGGATCAGGTCACCCCCGAGGATGTCCTGGACGACCAGGGCAGTCATGCCGCACTGGTCGCGCGAAGGCTTCTCAGGGCTCCACTCGTCGCTCATGTGGGGGTAGCAGGTGTCGGGGCCCCAAGCCGCGAGGAAGTGCTCGCGGAGCTCGTCAATAGTCGGCATAGCGGACATCGTCCCAGCCACCACTGACAAAGGACCGCCACTCGGGAGCCCCGTCTTCCGTGCCCGAGGAGCCCGGACGTTCCGGGGCGAGGAACACCCCGGCAACCGGCGACGCGCGACGCCGCGGCCATGGATTCCGAGTCGCGCTGTCGACCAGCGTGAAGCTCCAGGGCCAAGCGTGCGAGGTGGGGGTCCACCACAGGCTCCGGACATGCCGACGGCCGGGCCTGTTTCACGTGAAACAGACCCGGCCGTCGAGGAAGGTCAGGCGCTCGGCGCGAGGACCGCGTCGATCTCCTCCTGGAGGGCGCGCTTGGGGCGCGCACCGATGACGGACTTTACGAGCTCGCCGCCGGAGTAGACGTTGAGCGTCGGGATCGACGTGATGCCGTAGGCCATCGTGGTGGCCTGGTTGGCGTCGGTGTCGAGCTTGACGATCTTGATCTTGCCCTCGTACTCGTCCGAGAGCTCTTCGAGGATCGGTGCGACCATGCGGCACGGCCCGCACCAGGTGGCCCAGAAGTCAACGAGGACCGGGACGTCGGACTCGAGCACCTCGGTCTTGAACGTGTCGTCGGTGACGGCGACGGTAGCCATGTGTCGCTCCTTCGATGAGGGGGTGGGAAAGAAGTCAGCCCGCGACGGAGTCGAGAGCCGCGGGAAGTCCGTCCGGGTTGGGGACCGCGGGGGTGCCCGCGAGGTCTGCCTCGCCGTCGGCGTCCGCCACCTCGGTCAGGTAGGACTGCGCGTCGAGCGCGGCAGCGCACCCGGAGCCGGCGGCGGTGATCGCCTGACGGTAGGTGTGGTCGACGGCGTCGCCGCAGGCGAAGACGCCGGGGAGGTTGGTGCGCGTGGAGCGACCCTCGACGAGGATGTAGCCCTCGTCGTCCAGGTCGATCTGACCCTTGACCAGGTCGGTGCGCGGGTCGTGGCCGATGGCGACGAAGAGGCCGGTGGTGTCCAGCTGGCGCTCCTCGCCGGTGACGGTGTCGCGCAGCGTGATGCCCTGGACCTTGTCCTCACCGGAGATCCCGGCGACCTCGCTGTTCCAGGCGAACTCGATCTTCGGGTCGGCCTGGGCACGGTCGGCCATGATCTTCGAGGCCCGCAGCGAGTCGCGGCGGTGCACGATCGTCACCTTGGACGCGAATCGCGTGAGGAACGTGGCCTCCTCCATCGCGGAGTCACCGCCGCCGACGACGGCGATGTGCTGGTCACGGAAGAAGAACCCGTCGCACGTCGCGCACCACGACACCCCGCGGCCCGACAGCTGCTTCTCCTCGGGCAGGCCGAGCTCGCGGTACGCGGAGCCCGTCGCGAGGATCACGGCACGGGCCTTGAAGGTCTCGCCGCCGCCGGTCACGACCGTCTTGACGTCACCGGCCAGCTCGACCTGCTCGGCGTCGTCCCACAGCACGCGCGCCCCGAACTTCTCGGCCTGCTCCCGCATGGCCTCCATGAGGTCCGGGCCCTGGACACCGGCCGGGAACCCCGGGAAGTTCTCCACCTCGGTGGTGTTCATCAGCGCGCCGCCGGCGGTGACCGACCCGGCGATGACGACAGGGGCCAGACCGGCTCGCGCGGCGTACACGGCCGCCGTGTAGCCGGCAGGTCCCGAGCCCACGATGACGATGTCGTGCACGGTGGCCTCACCGGTGGTGTTGGTCGGCTGATCGGTCACGTCTTCTCCTGGTCGTTGCTGGTGTGTCGCGTCCTGGGGCGCCACCGACCACAACACGACGAGGTGGTGCGGTGTTCCCGGGCGACGACGGAGGCCGCCCGGCGAGGGACCTACGAGAGGACGATCTCGTTGAGCTCCAGGTAGTTCTTGCCGTTGGTCTGCGGGAGCTCCGTGATCCACAGCACGAAGGAGTCCGCGACGGTCTCCTCCGACAGGTCGAGCTTGGTCTCCGAGCTGAACGACCCCTCCGCGAGCACCGGCCCGTCGGTCGGCTTGTCCCGCGACGTCGCACGGACCTCGACGTGCCCGCCCGACGAGTTGGTGTTGAGCGTGATCGAGGTGACCGGTGCCGGCTTCTCGAGCTCGATGACGTACCCGAGCCCGGAACGGAGCCCGGCGAAGTCGGGGGCGTTGAAGTACATCGTGTACCAGAACGTCGACGGGTCACCGTCGTACGCGAGGTCCACGGCCTCCGGGTGCTGCCCGTCGCCCTCCGGGTCGAGCTGGTCACCCGACTTGATGACCGGCCGCGCCTCCGGGGTCTCGGTGGGCTCCTCGGAGGCGTCGTCACTGGGCTGCTCGGCACCGGTGCCGCCGTTCGCGGCCTGCGTCGGCGACGGGCTCTCGGCGACCGTGGCGTCGAACGGCGACATGGCGCGCGACACCGCCCACAGGGCGCCGGCGAGGACGAGCACGACGACCAGCCCGAGCACGATCGGCGTCGGGTTCACGCCGCGCCGCTTGGGTGCGGGCGTCGACGCGAACCCACCGGTGTCGGTGCGCGGCTCTCCGCCGACGGGAGGGGGCGGGGGCACCGGAGCGTGCGCCGTCTGCGGGGCGGCGCCGTAGGCCTGCTGCGTGGCGTAGCCGGCCGGCGGGGCCCCGTACGCCTGCGTGGGCTGCGCGGGCTGGGGGGCCGGGGCACCCTGCTGCACCGGGGCCATCGCGGCGGTCTGCTGCGCCGCCGGACCCCCGGCGGGTGTCCCGACCGGCGGGATGGCCTGGGTCGACTGTGCTGCCGCCTGACCGGCCGGAGCGGCGCCACCGACGGCCCCACCGACGGCCCCACCGACGGCCCCACCGACGGCGGCGGCCCGGGCGATGCGACCGGTGGACGGCCGGCGGACCGGCGGGGCCGGGGGAGGAGTGCCCGGCAGGCCGGCACCGTTGCCCACGGCGCCGAGGACCGACGAGCGCACCGGCGGCTCGGTGGACGGCTGCACGAACTGCGGCAGGGACGCGACGACCGAGACCTCGCCCCAGGGCGCGAGCGCGGCGACGACGTCGCCCGGGGCGCTCGGGGCGTCGGGCGTGGCTGCGAAGGTCCGGCGGACGAGAGCGTCGAGGTCCGGGTCGACGTGCGGCACGAGGGCGGAGACGGGCACGACGCCGTTAGGGTCGGTCTGCGCGGGCAGCGGGCGCACGGCGTCCGTGGCGATCCACGGCTCCTCGAGGGAGTCGCCCGGCCAGCGGGCGGTGAGGGCGTAGTAGGCGAGGGCGACGAGATCGCGGGCGTCAGCGGCGGCGGCGTCGGCGCCGACCGTGGTCCGTCCGCCGTCGACCCCGGCGAGCGCGGCGTCGATGCCGAGCCCGGTGACGACGACACGGTGCCCGTCCACGCGCACGGCCTCGGGGCGCAGGGCCAGGTGGTGGACGCCGCGCTGGCCTGCGGCCTCGAGCGCGGCCGCGGCCTCGCCCACCACGGCGCGTGCCTGCTGGGCGTCGACCAGGCCGCTGGAGACGACCTCCGTGAGCGAAGAGCCGCGGTACGGCTCGGAGATGATGTAGCTGCGCTGGCCGGTGCCGAGGTCGGTGCTGCCGACGTCGAGCACGCGCGAGAGCCGCGGGTCGGCGACGAGCGCCGCCCGGCGGGCGGCGTCGAGTGCTGCCGACGCGTACGGGCCGTCGATGAACGTCACCCGGACGGGGCGGTCCAGGATCTGGTCGTGCGCCTCCCACGCCTCAGCTGCGGCGAGGTCGGTGGCTGCGGGCTGCACGAGCCGATAGCGATCGACCATGACTGTCCCGGGATGGGGGGTGCTCACCTGGACTCCTCGGTGGGGGTGCGGGGGGAGAGTGTCCTCCGGTCCATCGGACCATCGTACGGGCGGGCTGGTGGCCGCGAGGCGGTGACCGGCGGGCGCGCCCGCAGGGCCCTCACGGAACCCGCCCGAGCCGGGCACGCGACCGCGGTCATCGCTTGATCCGGCGGAGGACGGGGGCCAGCGCGTCGTCGAGCTCGCGCACGCGAAGGACCTTCAGGGACAGGACGTAGCCGAGCACCATGACGACGCCGGCGACGGCGGTCACGAGCACCGAGTGCCCCCAGGACGTGACGACGTAGCCGTCCATCAGGCGCACGGTGAGCCAGCCGAGCAGCGCCGCGACCGCGGCGCCGACCGTCGCCCGGACGTACAGCCGCATGACGTTGCGCCCGTCGATGCCGTGCAGCTTGCGCCGCATGCCGCGCACGCGCAGCAGCAGCGAGATCCACGTCGACACGGCGTACGCGCCACCGGCGGCGACCGCCCACCACGTGACGGGGAGCAGGCTGATCGCGGCCCACAGCACGGCCACCATCGACACGGTCGCGATCACCTGGATGACGAAGATCGACCGGCCGTCCTCGAACGCGAAGTACATGCGCCGGACCATGACCGTGGCTCCGAGGGCGACGATGCCGAGCGCCATGGCCTGGATGATCGGGGCGATCGCCGCGACCCCGCTCGGCCCCGCCGTGGGGAGCAGGGCCTCGGTCAGCGGCACGGCCAGGACGGCGAGCGCGGCGGCCGAGAAGACGGAGAAGATGCCTGCCGAGCGCATCCCCAGGGACATGTCGTGACGCACGCCGGCGAGGTCGCCGGCGTGGACGGCCGCCGTCATGCGGGGGAACAGGACCGTGATGATCGAGACGACGACGAGCGAGTGCGGCAGCAGGTAGATCGTCATGGCCTGGGTGTAGGCGGCGTTCCCCGCGACGGCGTCGTCGTTCCCGGCGGCGGCCCACAGGACGTTCGACAGGTAGAGCACGCCCAGCTGTTCGAGGACGACGGCGCCGATGGTCCACCCGACCACGGTGCCGGCGGACCGGAGCCCGATCCCTCGAAACCCCCAGCGGAAGCGCCAGCCGAAGCCCGACCGACGCAGCGCGATGACGAGGACGAGGGACTGCGCGGCGATGCCCAGTGTCGCCGTGCCTGCCAGCAGGGTGGTCTGGGCGGACGACCAGGTCGAGAGGTCGTTGATGCCGCGCTCCGGCGCGGTGCCCCAGGTCAGGAGGAACGCCCCGAAGCCGAGCAGCGACACCACGTTGTTGGCGACGGGTGCCAGTCCGTAGGCGCCGAACTTGCCCTGGGCGTTGAGCACCTGGCCGAGGAGCATGTAGAGGCCGTAGAAGAAGACCTGGGGGATGCACCAGTAGGCGAAGACCACGGCGAGGTGTCGCGCGTCGGGGTCGACGTGCCCGCGCAGGGTGAAGAGCGTGACGATGATCGGCGCGGCGACGACCAGCACGGCCGTGAGCAGCAGGAGCCCGAGGCCCGAGATCGAGATCAGCTTGTCGAGCCGCTCCCGGGCGTTCTTGGCGTTCATCGCGCGCAGGATCTGCGGGATGAGCACGGCCTGCAGCACACCCGCGGAGATCAGCGCGAACAGCATGTTCGGGAGCTTGTTCGCGATGTCGAACGCGTTCGCCACCGTGCCCACGGCGCCGACGCAGGCCACGAGCAGCACCGACCGGATGAGCCCGGACGCCCGCGACGCGACCGTGCCCGCCGTCATGACGATGGAGCCGCGGCCGAGGCTCGTGCGGCGCACGGCGTCCGCGGCGCCAGGCCGGTCGGCGGACGGCGCGCTCGTGCCGGCGCCGTCGGCCTCGGGCCCGCCGGCGACCGGCTCGGCGATGCCCGGCTCGACCATGCCGGCCTCGTGGGTGCCGGCTGCCGCAGCCTCGTCCGCGCGGCCCTCGTCCGTACGCCCCTCGTCCGTACGCCCCTCGTCCGTACGCCCCTCGGCCCAGGCCGCCGCGCCGGGCGTCGCGGCCGGTGTCGATCCGTGCCCGGTCGTGTCGTGCCTCCCGGGGGCGCCACGACGAGGCGGGGGCGGGAAGGCCGGCGGATAGCTCGGCGGCATGACGGGGTCGACGGGGGCCCCGTCGCGAGGTCGCTCGGGCCGGCCGTCGTCAGGGAAGGCGGGCGAGTCGGTCATGAGGGGTCTTTCTCCGTGGCCTGGGCGGGGGGAGCGGCGTCGGTCTCGGCCGGGACGGCCGGGTCGGGACCCTGCGGGTCCACGGCCTCGGTGACGCCCTCGGCGGTGGTGCGCGCAGAGGACCGGCCGCGACGCACGGTACGCCAGATGCCGCCGACGAAGAGCAGCGCGATCGCGGCAGCGACGACGGCGGTCCCCGCAGTCTCCCACCCGGCGCGGACGCGCACGGAGAAGCTCGTCGGACCGGCGACGACGGCGCCGTCGGGCGAGAGCACCTCGACCTGGAGCTCGACGTCGCCGGAGCCGATGGCGCGGACGGGGACGTGCACGTTGGTCGAGGTGCCGGCGGGGACCACGACCGTGGGACGGGACTCGACGATGAGCCGGGAGACGTCGGGCCGCAGGACGACGGTCACGGTCGCGTCGACGGGCAGCTCGTTCGTCACCTTCACGGGCAGCTTGCCGGTGTCGCTGACGAGGGTGACGTCGGACCGGTCGGCGACGCCGATGCCCTGCTGGAGGGCGTCGGCGCGCTCGACGGCGACGTCGACGGCGCGGTCGCGGGCGGCGGGGGCGTTCCGCGCGGCGACGGCCAGCGGGGCGAGGAGCGCCTGGTCGAGGTCGCCGGTGAGGTCCACGGGGTCGGTGGCGACGGTCGCGAACGAGGCGAGCGAGCGGTGCGTGTCCAGGATCCGGTCCACGGACTGCGGCGCCAGCTCGGCGCCGGCCGTGGCGCTGCGCGCCGGGTCGTCGCGCGAGACGCGGGACGCGGGCGCGGCGACGGTCGCAGAGAGGGGGACGACGTCGGCCCAGGCCGACTCCTCGAGGGAGTCGAGCACGCGGCCCACGAGCGCGGCGTCGGGCGACCAGTTGCGCGGGAGCGTCGCCAGCACGTGGAGGTCCCCGGTCCCGGCGTCCTGCTGCTGGAGGGCGAGCAGGGCCGTGTCGGCGAGCAGGCGCTGGGCGGCCTCCGCGGCCGACGGGGCGGCTGCGGTGTCCGTGAGCGACGCGAACGCGGCCGACAGCCCCGAGTCCGCGACGAGGGCGGACACCTTGCCCGACGGGGTGTCGACGGCGGCGCGCGCCGAGGCGGGCACGTCGCCGGTGGGGGCGAGCCCGGATCCGACGACGACCTGGTCGACCTGGGCGGCCCGACCCGTCGCGAGCGTGGCGGCATCGGTCCGGCCCTCGGGCCACGCGACGGAGAGGGACCACCCGGAGGGCCGCTGCCACGTGCTGCCGAGGGCGGCCTCGCCGCTCGTCGCGGCGGCGACGTCGGCGCGCGACGGGTCGGCGTGCGCGACGGCGGCGAGGTCGGGGTCGAACCCGGGCAGGACCGCGACGTCGGCGGCGTCGCCCGCCGCCGCGGAGGTCGTCCCTGTGGTCGACCCTGTGGTCGACGCTGCTGTCGTGGCCGCGGTGGTGGCGTCGACGGCGCCGCCCTCGGCAGCCTCGTCACCGCCGTCGCCGGTCCCCCCGTCGCCGCTGTCTTCCTCGGCCGCGGGGTCGGCGGTGCGTCCGGTGAGGCGGGCCGCCCAGGCCTGCACGTCCGGGTCGTCGGAGGACTCTGCCGCGGCGGCTAGCGCCGGGTCGACCGCGAGGGACAGGCCGGGGGAGGTGCCGGTGACCGCGGCGGCGTCGAGCACGCGCTCCAGCCGGCCGCCCGACCGGGTGAGGTCCGCGAGCTGCGCCGCGTACGCGTCCGGGTCCTGCGGGTCGGCGGCAGGGCCGGTGACGGGCGCCGCGACGCTCAGCGAGACCGGGTCGGGCACGCCGCCCGGGGGCGCGTAGAGGAGGAAGGTGTGCACCACGTCGACCGCGCTGCCGTCCTGCACCAGGGCGACGGACATCTCGCGCGGCCCCCACGGGGCGTCGGAGCCGAGGCCGAGGGCGTCGACGTCGAGCTCCAGGCTCACCTGGACCGACTCCGCGGGCGCGAGGCGGTCGACCGGCCGGGACGGGAGCTGCTGGACGGCGGTGCGGCCGCTCCTGTCGTCCGCCCACGCAGCGAGCTCGGACCGGGACGTGATCGGGCGCCAGGACACGCCGAGGTCCACGACCGCGCCGTCGAGCGCCGTGGCCGTGCCGTTCGTGACGCGGGCCGTCACGACGACCGTGCCGCCGGGCCGCGCGAGCGTCGGGCTGCTCCCCACCACCTCGACCGTCGCGCCACCGCGGCTCTTCGCGGCGCCCACCGAGGTGGCGGCGGACGGGGCGCTCGCCGCGGCGCCCGCAGGAAGCACGATCTGCCACCCGCTCAGGAGCACGCCGGCGAGCAGGACGAGGACGGCGAGCACGCGGGCCGGGTGGGCGGGCGGAGGCACGGGTGCGGCGACGGCACCCGGACGACGGGAGATGGTCACGCGGGGGGCCTCACTCGACGGGTCCCGGGACGGAGCGGGCGACGAGATCGGGGGTGCGCCGCAGCACCTGCTGCGCGGCGACGGCCAGCCGCTGCTCGTTCGGGTACGAGAGCCGGTCGGGAAGCTGGTCGACCGGGATCCACAGGGCGTCCTCCGCCTCGCCGTCAGGGTCGCCGTCGGCGGTGATGGTGCCGCCCTCGGCGCGCAGGAGGAAGTGGTGCACCACCTTGTGCACCCGGTGGTCCTCACCGCTGAACCAGTAGTCGATGACGCCGAGCCGGGCGCGCACCGTGCCGAGGATGCCCGTCTCCTCGCGGATCTCTCGGACCGCCGCCTGCTCCGGCGTCTCCTCGCCCTCCAGGTGCCCCTTCGGCAGGCACCACTCGAGCCGGCCGCCACGGTTGCGCCGCACGATGACGGCGGCCTGCGGGCCGCCCGGGGCCAGCCGCACGACCAGACCGCCCGCGGACGTCTCCTCGTTGACGGGGAGGTGCGTGGTGGTGCCCGACGGCGCCACGCCGACGACGGCGGGCGTCGTCGCGCCGCGCGGCCCGGCGAGCCGGGCGGGGTCGACCTTGAGAGGGTGCCCTCCCGGCGGCACGGGGACCGGCACGGCCGGGCGCCCGCGCCGGGGGGCGGGAACCGGGGCCGGGGTTGACATGCGCCCACCCTACCGAGTGACGGCCGCCCGCCGGCCCAGCCTCCGGGGCGCAGACAGCCAGGATCTGGGAGGATGGGACGCCGTGTCGACCCCCGAGCCCCAGGCCCCTGCCGCGCTGCTGCGCCGAGCCCTCACCGTGCTGACCGAGATGGCCCCCGCCGCCGTCGAGCTGGGCGAGGTGTTCCGCGCCGCAGGGCACGAGCTCGCACTGGTCGGAGGGCCTGTCCGTGACGCCTTCCTGGGCCGCGCCAGCCACGACCTCGACTTCGCGACGTCCGCGAGCCCCGACGAGACGCAGGCCCTGCTCGCCCGCTGGGGCGACGCCCACTGGGACATCGGCAAGGAGTTCGGCACCATCGGTGCGCGACGGTTCGCACGCACCGGCGGACCCGGCACCGCCTCGGGCGACGTCGTCGTCGAGGTCACGACCTACCGCAGCGACGAGTACGACCCCGCCTCCCGCAAGCCCGTGGTGGCGTTCGGGGACACCCTCGAGGGCGACCTGTCACGCCGCGACCTCACCGTCAACGCGATGGCCGTCCGGCTGCCCGACCTGACGTTCGTCGACCCCTTCTCCGGCCTCACCGACCTGGCCCGCGGCGTGCTGCGCACCCCCATCGCGCCCGAACGGTCCTTCGACGACGACCCGCTGCGCATGATGCGCGCCGCCCGGTTCGCCGCCCAGCTCGGCTTCGACGTCGAGCCGGCCACCCGGCAGGCCATCGTCGACATGGCGGGCCGCATCGAGATCGTCTCGGCGGAGCGGGTCCAGGCCGAGATCACGAAGCTGCTGCTCAGCGACCGCCCGCGCGCCGGCCTCGAGGTGCTGGTCGACACCGGCCTGGCCGACCACGTGCTGCCCGAGCTGCCCGCGCTGCGCCTGGAGATCGACGAGCACCACCGGCACAAGGACGTCTACCAGCACTCCCTCACCGTGCTGGAGCAGGCGATCGCCCAGGAGACCGGGCCCGACGGCCCCGTCCCCGCCCCCGACCTCGTGCTGCGCCTGGCCTCCCTGCTGCACGACGTCGGCAAGCCCGCCACCCGCCGCTTCGAGCCGGGCGGCGGGGTGAGCTTCCACCACCACGAGGTGGTCGGCGCCAAGCTCGTGGCCAAGCGGCTGCGCGCCCTGAAGTACGAGAAGCAGGTGGTCAAGGACGTGGCGCGCCTCGTCGAGCTGCACCTGCGCTTCCACGGCTACGGCGAAGGGCAGTGGACGGACTCGGCGGTGCGGCGCTACGTCACCGACGCCGGACCGCTGCTGGAGCGTCTGCACCGGCTCACCCGCGCCGACTCCACCACCCGCAACAAGCGCAAGGCGCAGCGGCTCGCCGACTCCTACACCGGCCTCGAGCAGCGGATCGCCGCCCTGCGCGAGCAGGAGGAGATCGACGCGATCCGCCCGGACCTCGACGGCTCGCAGATCATGGCGGTCCTCGACGTCCCGCCCGGGCCCGTCGTCGGGCAGGCCTACAAGCACCTCCTCGCGCTGCGGATGGAGCACGGCCCGCTCGGCGACGAGCGCGCCGAGCAGGAGCTCCGCGCCTGGTGGGCCGCCCGCCAGTCCTGACCCGACCCTTGCCGCCGGCCGCCGCCGCGGGTCTATCCTCGTCGCTGGCGCACGGGCCCGACGACGAGCCCGCCAGCGCGACGAGCGGAGGCGGGACATGAGCGGTCTGCCGGGCGCAGGCGCCACGACGGACGATCACCCGTACCGGCGGGCGCGGCTCGTCGTCGCGGCCTTCTACCTGGTGCAGGGCATGTGCTTCGCCGGCCTGCTCGCGCAGGTGCCGACGCTGCAGCACCAGCTGGGGATCTCGGACGGCACGCTCACGCTCATCCTGCTGCTGGTGCCCGTCGTGGCCGGTGTCGGGAGCGTCCTCGCGGGCGCGCTGGCCCCGCGCGTGGGCAGCGCCCGCCTGCTGCGGGTCTGCGGTCCGCTCGTGGCGCTCGCGGTGCTGGGCGCGGGCCTGGTTCCCACGGTGGGGGCGCTGTACCCGACGGTCGCGGCGGTGGGCCTGCTGCTGGGCCTGGTCGACGCCAGCATGAACATGCAGGGTGTCGAGGTGGAGCAGCGGTACGGCAGGAGCCTGCTGAACTCCTTCCACGGCGCGTGGAGCGTGGGCGGCATCCTCGGCTCGCTCGCGGCGGTGCTGGCGCACTCCGCGGGCTGGTCGCTGGCCGGCGGGCTCGGCCTCGTCGCGGGCGTGGGCGTGACGGTCGACCTCGTGGCGACGGCGCTGTCGCGGCCCGAGCGGTCGGAGCGGCCGGAGCGGTCTGTGGTGCCCACCGTCGCGCACAACGGCAGCGGGGCGGGAGGGGAGCCGGCGTCGCCGACGCCGCAGCCGGTCCGCCCGCCGTGGGGGCCGCTGGTGCTCGTCGGTCTGGCGGTCACCATCGTGTACGTCGCGGACTCGGCGACGTCGAACTGGTCCACCAAGTACATCCAGGACGCTCTCGGTGCGGCGGCGAACGTCGCGCCGCTCGGCCTCGCCGCGTACCTGGGGTGCCAGCTCGTGGGCCGGCTCGCCGCGGACCGGCAGGTCAACCGGTTCGGGCCGGTAGCGCCCGTCGCCGTCGGCGGGCTCGTCGGGGTGGCCGGCCTCAGCGCGGTGACGCTCGCCCCGGGGCCTTGGCTCGCCGTGGTCGGCTTCGGCCTGACCGGGCTGGGGCTGAGCGTCGTCGTGCCGCTGTCGTTCTCCGTGGCGGGCCGCCTCGACCCGGACGGCACCGGCATCGCCGTGGCACGCGTCAACCTCTTCAACTACGTGGGCTTCGTCGTCGGGGCGGGCCTCATCGGCGGGGTCGCCGAGGTGCTGAGCCTGCGGCTGGCCTTCGCCGTCCCCGCCCTGCTGGCGCTGGGCGTGGTCGTCCTCGCCCCCGCCTTCCGCGTCGCCGCCCGGGACCCTGCGGCCGCGCGGTCCGTCGTCGCCTGACCAGGGGGCCGACGTCCGAGGCCCTGCACCTGCCTACCGGTTCCAGCGGGGGCCGCGCCGACGTCGTCGCCCGGAGTGGTCGAGGCGCGCCCGCTCGTCGGGGTCGAGCCCGGCGTACACGCCTTCGCGGTAGTACTTGCTGGTCCCCGCCTCGAGCGCCATGACCTCACGGAAGCACTCGTCCAGCACCGGGCACCCGTCGCACAACGCCTTCGCCAGGGCGTAGGCGTCGGGCCGGCCCGGCTCCGCCGGGAACCACGGGTCCGTGCGGTCGATGTCCCACCCTGCGCACGTGGCGTGCTCCCGCCATGCCCGCTGTCCAACGCTCACCCGCGTGCTCCCACCCCCTGTGCCGTCGTGCGGTCCGCCGACCGGCGACGAGGCGACGTGGGCGACGCGCACCGGTGGCTGCCGTGGAGGCCAGGCCCTGTCAGGGCCAGGGGGGCGTCCCCGGAGCCCGACCTCCACGGCTCGGCCGCGCCACATCGCGGCCGGCGCCCCTCGTGACCAGGGCGCCCCCTGATGGTCGCGGACGCCAGACGGGAAAACCCCCGCCGTGCGGATCCTGCAAGGACCTTGCGCGAGGGCGTGACAGCGCGTAGTGGACGCCTCGAGGCACCGGAGGTCCGCCCGAGGCGCCCGAGGTCGTCACCGGGCGTCCTCGGGCGTCCTCAGGCGTCGTCAGTGTGCCGGGGGTGCCCCGGCCTCGCCGTGCGGGTCCGCCGGGACCCGCCGCAGCATGAACGAGAGCCCGACCGCGACGAGCATGATCGCCGTGCCCCACACGAACGCGTCCCCGACACCCTCGGAGAGCGCGACCTGGGGGGACGCGCCGTCCGCGGCCAGCGCGACGGAGCGTGTGGTCATCACGGCCACGAACATCGCCGTCCCGGCTGCGCCCGCGAGCTGCTGCACGGTGCCGATCGCCGCCGAGCCGTGCGAGTACAGGCGCGGGGTGAGCGACGACAGCGCGGACGTGAACAGCGGGGTGAACATGAACGCGAGGCCCAGGCTCAGGGTCACGTGCAGCGCGAGCACGTACCAGGGGGACGAGTCGGCGTGCACCTGCGTGAAGAGGCCGAGCGCGACCGACACCACGATCAGGCCGGGCGTCACCAGCGGGCGCGGGCCGACCCTGTCGTAGAGGCGGCCGACCGTCGGGCCGAGGAGGCCCATCAGCAGGCCACCGGGCAGGACGACGAGGCCGGTCGCGAGCGGCTCGAGGCCCATGCCCTGCTGCAGGAACAGCGGCAGCAGGATGAGGGAGCCGAACATGGCGAGCATCCCGACGGCCATGATCCCGAGTCCGAGGCTGAACCCCCGGAAGCGGAAGACCCGCAGGTCGAGCAGGGCGCGGTCCTCGCGGGCGAGGAGCAGCTGCCGCCACACGAACAGGCCGAGCACGACGACACCGGCGGCGAGCGGGATCCAGGGCGCGACCGGGGGCGTGTGGCGTGCAGCCTCGCCGATGCTCGACAGACCGTAGACGAGGCCGCCGAACGCGATCGCCGCGAGGAACAGCGACAGCGGGTCGAGCCGGGAGTGTGTACGGTCGGCGACGTCCCGGATGTACAAGAAGCCCATGACCAGCGCGACCAGGGCGATCGGCAGCACGACGCCAAAGACCCAGCGCCAGCTCAGCAGGTCGAGGATGACGCCCGAGATCGCCGGGCCGAGGGCGGGCGCCGCCGCCATGACGATGGAGATGTTGCCCATCACCTTGCCGCGGATCGCCGGCGGCACGACCGTCATGATCGTCGTCATCAGCAGCGGCATCATGATCGCCGTGCCCGAGGCCTGCACGATGCGACCGCCCAGCAGCCAGCCGAAGCCCGGGGACAGCGCGGCGAGCAGCGTGCCCGCGCTGAACAGCGACATCGCGAGCAGGTAGGCGCCGCGGGTGCCGAGGCGCTGCAGGAGGAACCCCGTGGCCGGGATGATCACCGACATCGTGAGCATGAAGGCGGTCGTGAGCCACTGCCCGGTGCTGGCGGTGATGCCGAGGTCGGTCATCAGGGGCGCGAGGGCCACGCTCATCGTCGTCTCGTTGAGGATGACGACGAACGCGGAACCGAGCAGCAGCGCGATGACGACGAACTGCTGCCGCGTCAGGCGCTGGGGCACCGCCGCGTCGATGACGATGCCGCCGGGCGGCAACGACGTGGCGTCCTTGGCGCCGGCGGGGGAGGGGGCGGCCTGCGCGGTGCTCGGGGCGGAGGGGGTGCTCGTGTCGGAGGGAACGGTGGTGTCTGTCGGTCGGGGGGCTGGCACGCTGTGCTCCGCTCGCGTCGGCGCCGGGGGACCCGGCGGAGGGCAGGGGACGGCCGGCGCCGGTCGAGCGCGCGGACGTCGTCGTGGTGGGTCGTGCTCGGTCGTGCGTCGGTCCTGGTCCGGGGGACGGACGGTCACCCTCGGTGCGGTCGGCGGAGGGCGAGACCGTACTGTGTACGACCACGAACCATCCTGCGATATTCCCGCACCCGTGACGACTTCTTATTCGGACCGAACTCGTCGGTGCCGCGCGGACGGATCGATGCGTGAGGGCGCCGGCGCCGGTGCCGGTGCTGGAGCCAGGGTCAGGCGCGGGCGGATGCGCCCTCGGCGCCACCTGAGCCCGCTGCGCCGCCGGTGCGGCCCAGCCCGGCCGGCACGTCCGACGGCGTGCGGGCCCCGCGCGTGGCCATGAGCAGCGCGGCGACGACGTACGCGACCGCGAGGCCCACGAAGACGCCGCGCGACCAGCCCGTGTCGGGGAGGGTGAACGCGGCCAGCGCGGCGGCTCCGACGAACGCCGCGTTGTACAGGACGTCGTAGAAGGCGAAGGCCCGGCCGCGGAACTCGTCCTCGGCGTCGCGCTGCACGATCGTGTCCACGGCGATCTTGGTGCCCTGCGCCGCGAGGCCGAGCAGGGCGGCGCCCGTGTAGACGACGGCACGCTCGGGCGAGGTGACGAGGAGCAGCTGGCTGGCCGCAGCGAGCAGCAGCATGATCGCGACCCAGCCCTGCGGTCCGGTGCGGCGCGAGAGGGTGGGCGTCAGGAACATCGCGACGGCGCCGCCCGCGCCCGTGAGGCCGACGACGACCGCGAAGGTGCCCATGCCGGCGTTCTGGTCGCCCGGGTCCAGCAGGTTGCGGGAGATGAGGATCGACGCGATGAAGACGACGCCGTACAGGAAGCGGTGCACCGCCATGGCGAGCAGCGCCTGCCCCGGGGTGCGACGCGCGACGAGGTAGCGGGCGCCGTCGGCGAGGCCGTGCGCGACCTTCGCGATCTCGCTGCGCAGGTCCGCCTCCGCGGGCGCCTCCGGGCCGAGCTGCTTACGGCCGAGCCGTGTCGCCAGCAGCGAGGCGACGGCGAACACCAGGGCCGCGCAGACCAGCGCGGACGAGTCCTTCACCCGGCCGGGCTCGAAGGTCAGCCCGAGGACGTAGCCGATGCCCCCGCCGACGAAGGCAGCCCCCGCGCCGAGCGTCGGCGACAACGAGTTCGCCGTGAGCAGCAGCGGGCCGTCGACCACGCGGGGCAGGCCGGCCGAGAGCCCGGCGAGCAGGAAGCGGTTCACCGACAGGGCTGCCAGACCGATCGCGTAGATGCCCCAGCCGACGCCGCCGGCGAGCATCAGGCCCGCCATGCCCAGCGTGAGCACGACCCGCACCGCGTTGCCCCACACCAGCACCTGACGGCGCTGCCACCGGTCCAGGAGCACCCCGGCGAACGGCCCGACGATGGTGAACGGCGCGAGCATGACGGCGAACGCGCCGGCGATGGCGGCGGCCGTGCCCTGGGACTCGGGGGAGAAGAACAGCAGCGAGGCCAGGCCGACCTGGAACATCCCGTCACCGGCCTGCGAGACCAGGCGGACCGTGAAGAGCTTCCGGAAGCCGTCCAGCCGCAGCAGCGCGCGCAGCTCGTGCCAGGTCTCGCTCATCGCTCCCACGCCCCTCAGCGTAGGTGCTCGTCCCGGAGATCCTCACGGGGGCGGTCCCCCGGGCGCATCACGCCGGCGCCGCGCGGAGTTCTGAAGCAGGGATCCAGAAAAAGATTCCTGAGCAGTCCCTTGTGCCCGATGACTTATGAAGGTACGTTTCGGAAATCCAGCCGCGGATGTGACCCAGGACACCCCGGCGCAGGCACCGAGGAGGGCACGTGGTCCGCACCGGCGGGGACCGGCACGTCACGGACGCGCGACGACGCAACACGCTCAGCTGCATCGAGGTGCTGCGCGGGAGCCCGGCGTCCACGCTGACGGCGTTGGCGAAGGACACCGGTCTCTCCCGCCCCACCGTGGAGTCGATCGTCTCCGAGCTCGTCGAACGGGGCCTCGCCCGCGAGGTGGCGGGCGTGGAGGAGGGGACCCTCGGCCGCCCGGCGCGGCACTACGCGTTCGCCGCGGACGCGCGCTACGTCGTCGGGCTCGACCTCGGCGTCCACTCGGTGACCGGCATGGTGGCGGATCTCGCGGGCAACGTCCGCGCCGTGGTGCGGCGCACCACGGAGGGGCCGGTCGACGGCGTGGCCCGGCTCGAGATCGCGCGCGCCGTGCAGCGCGAGCTCCTCGACGAGGTCGACGCCCCGAGGTCCAGGCTCGCCGCCGTCGCCGCGGCGGTGCCCGGCATCGTCGACGGGGAGCGCGTCCGCCTCTCGCTCCCGATCGCCGACTGGACCGGGGTGAACCTCGCTGCCCGCCTCTCCACCGGCGGCGACCACCCGGTCGTGATCGAGAACGACATCAACATGGCGGCGCTCGCCGAGCACGCGCTCGGGGCTGCTCGCCTCGCCGACGACGTCGTCCTGGTCCAGCTCGGTTACCGGGTCGGCGCCGCGCTGGTGCTGGGCGGGCAGGTCTACCGCGGGAACCGCTTCGCCGCGGGCGAGGTCGGCGACTTCTCCTGGACCGGCTGGGACGGCTGGTGCGAAGG
The DNA here is from genome assembly GCF_053615895.1 of Isoptericola sp. NPDC055881. Lineage (NCBI taxonomy): Bacteria > Bacillati > Actinomycetota > Actinomycetes > Micrococcales > Promicromonosporaceae > Isoptericola > Isoptericola sp. NPDC055881. The sequence goes on along the minus strand of NZ_JBSHCR010000001.1, from coordinate 114,742 downwards.
AAGCCTGCTCGGGGAGATCGAGCAGGCGGGTGGTGCGGAGGCCGTCGCGCTGCGCGCACGCCAGGGGGACCGGGTCGCCCTCGGTCTGATCGAGCAGTACGTGCGACGTGTGGCGCCCGGCGTCGCCACCCTCGCCATGGTCGTCGACCCCGAGTGCGTCGTCCTTGGAGGAGGGCTCTCCCGCGCGGGAGAGCTGCTCCGCGCGCCCCTCCAGGCGGAGGTCGAGCGGCTGGTCCACCCCCGCGCCGCGGCACCCCTGGTGACCTCGGCCTTCGCGTCGGACGGCGCGGCGCTGGGCGCGCTGGTGCGGGCGCTGGAGATCGGCTCGGAGGCCGTGTTCGGGAGCGCCGAGATCGCCGCGCCCTCCCTGCGCGCCGCAGACCCGGCCGCCTCGCTCGCGGACGCGCTCGCCGTCGCCGCCCGGTCGGGGGCAAGTGCCGTGGCCCCGGTCGAGGTGGCGGACGACACCGCGCCGCGCGAGGAGGCGCCTGCTCCTCTCGTGGTCCGCGAGCCCTTGCGCGTCGCGGTCGTCGGGGTGGGTGCCCGCGCCCGGATGGCGCAGTGGGTCGGACGCACGGGGGTGCCCGCGCGCATCGTCGCCACCGTCGACGTCGACCCGGCGGGCCGGGACCGGGCGGGCGAGCTGTTCGGCCCCGGGCCGACGTTCGCGACCGACCTGGACGCGCTCCTGCGGCCCGACGACGGGCGCGTGCCGGACGCCGCCTTCGTCTGCACGCCCGACGACACCCACGCGGACATCGGCGAGCAGCTGCTGCGGGCCGGCGTCGCCGTGTACCTCGAGAAGCCGCTGGCCACGACCGTCGAGGACTGCGACCGCGTGCTCGCCGCCGCCGCGCAGACCGGCACCCCGCTCTACGTCGGGCACAACATGCGGCACATGGCCGTGGTCCGCACCATGCGCGAGATCATCGCGCGCGGCGAGATCGGTGACGTCCAGGCGGTCTGGTGCCGGCACTTCGTCGGCAACGGCGGCGACTACTACTTCAAGGACTGGCACGCCGACCGCTCGCGCAGCACAGGGCTGCTGCTCCAGAAGGCCGTGCACGACATCGACGTCATCCACTGGCTCGCCGGGTCCACGACCCGCGACGTCGTGGGCATGGGCGACCTGCAGGTGTACGGCCGTGTCACCGACCGCGCGGACCGGACGGGGCAGCTCATGACCGACTGGTTCTCGTACGACAACTGGCCGCCGCTGGAGCAGAAGGGCCTGCACCCCGTCGTCGACGTGGAGGACACGTCGATGATGCTGATGCGGCTCGGGAACGGCGTCCTCGCCAGCTACGAGCAGTGCCACTTCACGCCGGACTACTGGCGCAACTACACCGTGATCGGCACCCGCGGCAGGCTCGAGAACTTCGGCGACGGCGACGGCGGCTCGGTGCGGGTGTGGAACCGGCGCACCGCGTACGCCGCCGCGGGCGACGTCGAGTACCCGATCGCCGCGGGCGGTCAGGGTCACCAGGACGCGGACCGGCTCACCGTGGACGAGTTCCTGCGGTTCGTGGCCGACGGCACGCCGATCACCACCTCGCCGGTGATGGCACGCGACGCGGTCGCGGCCGGCGTGGCCGCCACTCTCTCGCTCCGGGCCGGTTCGGCGCCGCAGCGTGTCCACCCCGTGGCCCCCGAGGTCGCGGCCCACTTCGACGACGTCGTCGAGCCCGAGGCACGGACGCCCGGGACCTGAAGCACCACCCCATCGGAGGAGCACCCTGATGAAGCACCTCATCCGCAGCGCGGCCTTCCTGGGCGTCGCTGCCGTCGCACTGACGCTCACCGCATGCTCGGGCGGCGACGACGCCGCCGAGGGCGACGCGGCCGTCGCGGCGACCGACGCCCAGGCCGAGATCACCTATGCGATCTGGGACGAGAACCAGAAGCCCGCGATCGACCAGAACATCAAGGACTTCAACAAGACCTACCCGAACATCAAGGTCACGGTCGACCTGACCCCCTACCAGCAGTACTTCACCAAGCTGCAGACGCAGGGCGAGTCCCGGACGCTGCCGGACGTGTTCTGGATGAACGGTCCGAACGTGCAGCTGTACGCCGCGAACGACCTGCTCGAGCCGATCACGGGTCTCACGGACAGCGGCGAGATCGACCCCTCGAAGTACCCGGACGCGCTGAACCAGCTCTACACGTTCGACGGCACGCAGTACGGCGTCCCCAAGGACTTCGACACCGTCGCGCTCTGGTACAACAAGGCACTGTTCAAGCAGGCCGGGGTCGACCTGCCGACCGACGACTGGACCTGGGACGAGTTCAAGGCCGCGGCCAGCGAGATCTCCGACAAGCTGTCCGACAAGGGCGTGTACGGGGTGGTGACCGAGCTCAACGGCGGCGGGCAGAGCAGCTACTACGACTCGATCCTGCAGGCCGGTGGCCACGTCATCTCGGACGACGGCACGACGTCGGGCTACGACGACCCTGCGTCGATCGAGGGGCTCCAGCTGTGGGCCGACCTCATCGCCGACGGCGCGTCGCCGAACGTCCAGCAGCTCTCGGACACCAAGCCGAACGTGTGGTTCAACTCCGGCAAGGCCGCCATGTTCTGGTCCGGCAACTGGTCCGTCGGGGAGATGAAGGACTCGCCGAACAAGGACGACTTCGGGATCGTGCGCCTGCCGAAGGGTCCCGAGCAGCGCGCCACCGTGATCCACGGCCTGGCGAACGTCGTCGCCGCGGACAGCGAGCACCAGGAGGCGGCCAACGCCTTCCTCGCCTACCTCGGGTCCGAGGAGGCGCAGCGCACGCAGGCGGAGATGGGCGTGGCGAACCCGGCGTACACCGGGACGCAGCAGGCGTTCGTCGACTCCGTGCCCAGCTTCGGGATCCAGGTCTTCCTGGACTCCGCCGACGAGATGTCCTTCCCGTACCCGATCTCGCAGAACACGGCGGCCTGGAACGCGCTCGAGAACGAGCTGCTGCCCCAGGCGTTCTCCGGCGAGCGGCCCGTCGAGGAGGTCGCCAAGGAGCTGGCCGACTCCATGAACGAGGAGCTCGCGAAGGAATGACGTCCGTCGACCACACCTCCCGGGCGGGCGACGGCGTCGCCTCGCCCGCCCGGGGGGCCACCCCGCCGACCCCGCCCAGGAGGCCCGCGCCGCGCGGGCCGCAGCGGGGGCACGACGGCTGGTGGCCCGTCCTGTTCGTGCTCCCCACGATGTTCGGTGTCGTGCTGTTCTACCTGTGGCCGATCATCCAGACCGGGTACTTCAGCTTCACCGAGTGGGGCGCCTTCGGCGGCCAGACGTGGGTGGGCACGGAGAACTACGCCCGTCTCGCCCGCGACCCCGACCTGGGCACGGCCGTCGTCAACACCCTCGTCTACACCGGCATCGTGCTGCTGGGCATCCCGGTCGCGATGTTCGTCGCGAGCCTGCTCAACCGCCCCGGCATGCGGTTCACCGCGTTCTACCGGGTGCTGTACTTCATGCCGTACGTCGCGATGCCCACCGCCGTCGCGATGGTGTGGCGCCTCATCTTCAACGGCGACTTCGGGATCCTCAACTGGGCGCTCGGGCTGGTCGGCATCGACGGGCCGGCCTGGACGTCGACGCCCGGCTTCGCCCTGGTGGCGGTGTCCGTCGTCGGCCTGTGGACGTCGCTCGGCTTCGCGATCATCATCCTGTCCGCGGGCCTCAAGAACATCCCGCCGGAGCTCTACGAAGCGGCGTCGCTGGACGGCGCGACACCCTGGCGGCAGTTCCGGTCGGTCACCGCCCCGCTGCTGACGCCGAGCATCTTCTTCGTCACCGTCATCACGGTCATCAACGGGTTCCAGCTCTTCGACCTGCTGTACGCCCTGATGGGCCAGGCGAACCCCGCGATCCAGCAGACGCAGTCGCTCGTGTACCTCTTCTACAACGAGGCGTTCCTGCGCAACGACAAGGGCTTCGCGGCCGCCATCGCGATGGTGATCCTGCTCATCGTCGGCGCCGTCACCCTGCTCCAGTTCCGCATGCAGAGGAGGTGGGTCACCTATGCCTGACACGACCCTCACGGCAGCACCGCTCCCGTCGGCGGCCACGCTCCGGCCGCCCCGGCGCCGCACGTCGCGCCACGGGTCCAACACGTGGGCCCACGTGCTCCTCGCCGTCGGCGGCGCGGTCATGGTGTTCCCGTTCGTCTGGCAGCTGCTCACGTCCCTGTCCACGAACGCCCAGGTGATGAGCGTGCCCCCGGTCTTCTGGCCGGGGGAGCTCCAGTGGGGCAACTACGCCGAGGTGTTCTCCAAGCTCCCGTTCCTCCAGGAGTTCTGGGTCTCGGTCTCCATCACCGCGGTGCGCACCGTCGGCCAGCTCGTGCTGTGCTCGATGGCGGGCTACGCGTTCGCCCGCATGCGGTTCCCGCTGCGCGGGGTGCTGCTGGCGCTCGTGCTGTCGATCCTCATGGTGCCGTCGCAGGTGTACCTCATCCCGCAGTACCAGATCATCAACGAGCTCGGCTGGTTGAACACCGTGGCAGGCATCGCCGCCCCGGGCGTCTTTAGCGCCTTCGGCACCTTCCTCATGATGCAGTTCTTCAAGGGCGTGCCGGACTCGCTCGAGGAGGCGGCCCGCCTCGACGGCGCCAACCCGTTCCAGGTCTTCACCCGCGTGATGCTGCCGCTCGCAGGCCCCAGCCTCGGGGCGTTGACGATCATCACCGTGCTCTGGTCGTGGAACGACCTCCTGTGGCCCCTCGTGGTCTCGACCAGGGCAGAGAGCATGCCCCTCGCGGCGGGGATCGCGACGTTCGCCGGGCGCACCACCACCGACTACACGGTGATGATGGCGGCCAGCGTCCTCGCGATGGCGCCGATCCTCCTGCTCTTCGTCGTCATGCAACGCCGCGTGATCGACGGCCTCGCCCACTCCGGACTCAAGTAGGAGCACGATGACTGCCGCAGAGCCTTCCCCCACCCTCACCGTCGGCCTCGTCGGCGCCGGCGGCATCGCACGGGCCCACGCCCCGGCGTGGCGCGCCCTCGGCGCCGACGTGGTCGTCCACTCGGTCGACGGCGCGGCCGAGCTCGCCGCCGCGCACGGCGGGCGTGCGGTCGCCACGCTCGCCGAGCTCCTCGACGTCGTCGACGTCGTCGACGTCGTCACCCCGACGCCCACGCACCTCGAGGTGGCCTCCGCGGCGTTCGCCGCCGGCCGCCACGTGCTCTGCGAGAAGCCCCTGGGCCGCACCTCGGCCGACGCGGTCGCGCTCCTGGAGGCGGCGCGCGCCGCCGACCGCCAGCTCTACCCCGGGCACGTCGTGCGGTTCTTCCCCGAGTACGCGCTGATGCGGGCCGCCGTGCAGGCGGGCGAGATCGGGACGCCCGCCGTCCTCCGCTTCGCCCGCGGCGGCACGTTCCCCGCCTGGTCGCCGTGGTTCGCCGACGACGCCCTCTCCGGCGGGGTCGTCCTCGACCTCATGGTCCACGACCTCGACCTCGCCCGGTGGGTCGCGGGCGAGGTCACCACCGTCTACGCGACGCGGCGGTCCCTGCAGGAGGACGGCCGTCCGCACACCCTGGCGCACGTGGTGCTCACGCACGCGGGCGGTGCGATCACCCACGTGCGCGGACTGTGGGGCGCGCCGCACACGACGTTCCGGACGTCGTTCCACGTCGCCGGCGACGCCGGGGTGCTGAGCTTCGACTCCGCGTCGGCCGGCGGCGTCCGCGCCGACCTGCCTCCCGTCCCGACCGGCGGCCAGGACCGGCCCGCACCCGCCGCGGGGGAGAGCCCCTACCTCACGGAGATCCGGGAGCTCGCGACGGCGTTCGCGGCGTCGCCGACCACCCTGGCCGCCGACGACCCGCGTCGCCCGCGGGTCAGCGCCGTCGACGGCGTCATCGCCGTCGACCTCGCCGAGGCCGCCCTGGCCTCGATCGCCTCCGGCCGGCCCGTCGCCGTCGACACCGCCGCCCGGGCGCGCGAGCTCGGGGACGCCCCCGTGCCCGCACCCACCACCGCCGCCCTCGCGACCACCGGGAGCCGAGCATGACCGCCCGCACCGCCCACGCCCCGACCGCCGGGGAGGCCCGCGCCCTACGCGTCGCCGTCCTGTCGTTCGCGCACGTGCACGCCGCGTCGTACATCGCCCTCCTGCGCGACCGGCCCGATGTCGAGCTCCTCACCGCCGACCCGGACTCCGCCACCGCCCCCGACGACGAGCTGCGCGGCCCCGAGTTCGCCGCGCAGCACGGCGCCCCCTACGTCGACACGTACGCCGAGGCGCTCGCATGGGGCCCCGACGCGGTGATCGTCTGCGCGGAGAACGCCCGCCACCGGGACGTCGTGCTCGCCGCTGCCGCCGCCGGTGCGCACGTGCTGTGCGAGAAGCCGCTGGCCACCCGCGTCGAGGACGCCGAGGCGATGGTCGAGGCGTGCGACGCCGCCGGCGTGCGCCTCATGACCGCCTATCCCGTGCGGTTCAGCCCCGAGTTCGCCACGCTGCGCGACCTCGTCGCGGCGGGGACCCTCGGCACCGTCCTGGGAGGCACGGGCACGAACAACGGCAAGGTCCCGGCGGGCCGCGCATGGTTCACCGACCCGGAGCTGGCCGGCGGCGGGGCGCTCGCGGACCACGTGGTCCACGTCGCCGACCTGCTCGACGCCCTGCTCGGCGAGGAGGCGGTCGCCGTCCGCGCCGTGACCAACCGCGTGCTGCACGGGGACGACCCGCGGGTGCGCGCCGAGACCGGCGGGCTGGTGAGCCTCACGTACGCCGGCGGCGCGGAGGTCACGATCGACTGCTCCTGGTCCGTGCCGGACGGCGCGGCGACCTGGGGCGGCCTCACCCTGCAGCTCGTGGGCACGGGCGGGACGGTCGAGATCGACCCGTTCGGCGCGCACGTCGGCGGCCTCGTGGCGGGCGGGACGCGCCAGGCCTGGCTCGGGTTCGGCGAGAACCTGGACCGGCTGATGCTGGAGCACTTCCTGGACTGCGTCCGCACGGGGACGACGCCGGGCCCGGACGGCCGGGCCGGCCTGCGGACCCTGCGCGTGGTCGCGGCCGCCCAGGAGTCCGCCGCCGCCGGCGGCGAGGTCGTGCGCCTCGCCGGCTGAGCGCGGACGCGACGGAGCCGGGCACCGCGTGCGGTGCCCGGCTCCGTGGTCGTGCGGTCGTGCCGTCCGAGAGCCGGACGCCGCGGTCAGCGCTCGACGTCGCCCTTGATGAACGCCTCGAGCTGGGCGCGGCCCGCGGTGTCCTCCATCTGCACGGGCGGGGACTTCATGAAGTAGGTCGACGCCGAGAGGATCGGGCCGCCGACGCCGCGGTCCAGCGCGATCTTGGCCGCACGGACGGCGTCGATGATGATGCCGGCCGAGTTGGGGGAGTCCCACACCTCGAGCTTGTACTCCAGGTTCAGGGGCACCTCGCCGAACGCACGGCCCTCGAGGCGGACGTACGCCCACTTGCGGTCGTCGAGCCACGCGACGTAGTCCGACGGGCCGATGTGGACGTTGCGGTCCTCCTTCTTGCCGCCGAGCGCGCCGGTGAGGTTGGAGGTCACCGCCTGCGTCTTCGAGACCTTCTTCGACTCGAGGCGGTCGCGCTGCAGCATGTTCTTGAAGTCCATGTTGCCGCCGACGTTCAGCTGGTACGTGCGGTCGAGCACGACGCCGCGGTCCTCGAAGAGCTTCGCGAGCACGCGGTGCGTGATCGTGGCGCCGACCTGCGACTTGATGTCGTCGCCGACGATCGGCACGCCGGCGTCCTCGAACTTCTTGGCCCACTCGGGGTCGGAGGCGATGAAGACGGGCAGCGCGTTGACGAAGGCGACCTTCGCGTCGATGGCGCACTGCGCGTAGAACTTGTCCGCCTCCTCGGAGCCCACGGGCAGGTAGGAGACGAGGACGTCGACCTTCGCGTCCTTGAGGGCCTGCACGACGTCGACCGGCTCGGCGTCCGACTCGTCGATCGTGGCCGAGTAGTAGTCGCCGAGGCCGTCGAGCGTGTGGCCGCGCTGGACGACGACGCCCGTGGGCGGCACGTCGGCGAACTTGATGGTGTTGTTCTCCGAGGCGTGGATCGCCTCGGCGAGGTCGAACCCGACCTTCTTCGCGTCGACGTCGAACGCCGCCACGAACTCCAGGTCCCGGACGTGGTAGTCGCCGAGCTGCACGTGCATGAGGCCGGGGACGGTGTCGGTGGGGTCGGCGTCACGGTAGAAGTGCACGCCCTGGATCAGGGACGATGCACAGTTTCCGACACCGACGATGGCAACGCGGACGGAGGTCATCCTCGCTCCTTGTTTCTCTGGGCCGGGGCGTCCTGCACCCCGGCGCTGTGGTCGCGGGCGCGGCCGAGAGCACGGTCGCGTTCCGTGGTGATGAGTCCGTCGAGCCAGCGCACCTCGCGCTCGACCTGTTCGAGCCCGTGGCGCTGCAGCTCGAGGGTGTACTCGTCGAGCCGCTCGCGGGTGCGTGCGGCGGACTCTCGGACCGCCTCCAGCCGCTCGGTGAGCCGGGTGCGCCGGCCTTCGAGGATGCGGATGCGGGTCTCGGCGTCCGTCTGCGCGAAGAACGCGAAGCGGACGTCGAAGTTCTCGTCCTCCCAGGCGGCCGGGCCCGACGACGCGAGGACGGTCTGGAGATGCTCCTTGCCGTCCGCGGTCAGCCGGTACACGATCCGCCCGCGCCGACCCGACAGCGGTGCCTTGCCCGAAGACCTGGCACCGGGCTGTCGGGTCCCTGGCGTCCGGACCGCGGCCGCGGGGGCCTCGCGCTCGGTGGTCTCGATGAGGCCGCGGGCGACGAGAGACTTCAGCGCCGGGTAGAGGGTGCCGTAGGAGAACGCGCGGAACGAGCCGAGCAGCAGGTTGAGCCGCTTGCGCAGCTCGTACCCGTGCAGCGGGGCGGAGTTGAGCAGGCCGAGGATGGCCGTCTCGAGCACCACAGACCTGCTGCGCACGAGGGTTCCCCTCCCTGTCCGATTGTCCGTCCCTGCCGACCCGTCGTCACGACGTATCGAGTCGATACATCGCGAGAATAGGACTCGTCGACATGGTCGTGCAACGCCAGGCGTCCCGGCGGCGCGTCCGGCGAGTTGTGAAGGTTCCGCGAAGCGCAGGCCAGAGGGGTGGGGACGGTCGGCGCAAACCGTCGCCCCAGGCCGCGGGGACTCCCGTCGGCCGTTCGGCATCGCCTAGTGTTCCCTGTGGTCCGCAGGCCGGCGTGCGCCCATCGAGAGCGCTGCCGGTCCCGCACGACGAAAGGCTTGACGTGGCGAGGAGACGTCGCTTCTGGAACTACCCGCGCCCGAACAAGGGCCCGGTGCAGCGCTGGCTGCCCTCGTGGCGCATCGTGCTCGGCACCGGCCTCACCGGCGTGGCGCTCGGCGCCGGCCTGTTCGTGGCCGCGTGGAGCACGACGACGATCCCGGACAACCTCTCCGCGGTCAACGACCAGGCCACGACCGTCTACTGGTCGAACGGCAAGCCCATGGGCACGTACGGCGAGCAGAAGCGCGAGCTCGTCAAGCTCGCCGACCTCCCGCCGTACGTCGGCAACGCCGTCGTCGCGTCCGAGGACAAGACGTTCTGGACCAACAGCGGCGTCGACGTCAAGGGCATCGCCCGCGCGGCCTACACGAACCTCACGAGCGGCACCACGCAGGGCGCGTCCACGCTGACGCAGCAGTACGTGGAGCGGTACTACATCGACACCACGAAGTCGTACGCCGGCAAGGCCCGCGAGGCGATCATCGCGCTCAAGGTGGCCCAGACGCAGCCCAAGGAAGAGGTGCTGGAGAACTACCTCAACACCATCTACTGGGGCCGGAGCACCTACGGCATCCAGGCGGCGTCGCAGGAGTACTTCGACAAGGACGCCAAGGACCTCACGCCGTCCGAGGCCGCGCTGCTCGCCGGCATCATCCCCTCGCCGAACAACTGGGACCCGTCCGTCAACGAGAAGCAGGCGAAGATCCGCTGGGAACGCGGCATCAACCGGATGTACGAGCAGGGCTACATCACGGCGGACGAGCACGCGAAGGCGAAGTTCCCCAAGTTCCAGAAGAAGAAGGAAGCGACGAACACCTGGGGCGGGCAGAAGGGGTACCTGCTCGCCGCGGTGCGCAAGGAGCTCATCCGCACCGACAGCAACCCCGACGGCCCGTTCTCCGAGGAGGACCTCGACACCCGCGGCCTGAAGATCACCACGACGATCGACCAGAAGCTGCAGAACGCCGCGGTCGACGTCGAGAAGTCGCTGCACGAGGACGGCCCCTACGGCAAGGCGAGCAAGAAGACCCGCATGTCGCTCGTGTCGATGGACCCGCAGACCGGCGCCGTGAAGGCGCTGTACGGCGGGCCGGACTACGTCAAGCAGTCGCTCAACACGGCCACCCAGGACACGGTGCAGGCCGGGTCGACCTTCAAGCCGTTCACGCTCATCGGCGCGCTCGAGGAGGGGCACACCCTCGACGAGAAGTACGACGGCAACTCGCCGTTCTACTACAAGGACCCGGATTCCGGGGAGGTGTGGGAGCCGCAGAACTTCGGCGGGTACAGCTACGGGCAGATCGACCTCACCAAGGCGACGGCGAACTCGGTGAACTCGGTCTACGGGGCGCTCAACATCGAGATCGGCCCGAAGAAGACGGCGGAGGTCGCGCACCGCGCCGGGATCCGGGAGAGCACGCAGATCGACCCGGTGCCGTCGAACGTGCTCGGCACGGCTGACGTCTACCCGATCGACCTGGCCCGGGCGTACTCGACGATCGCGGCGGGCGGCTACCGCACGACGCCTCACGTCGTGTCGAAGGTGACCACCCTGGACGGCAGCGTCGTCTACAAGGGGCCGACGGAGCAGAAGAAGGAGTTCGACGCGGACGCCATCACGGCCGCGACGTACGCGATGACCAAGGTCGTGGAGGAGGGCTCCGGCGAGCCCGCCCAGGAGCTCGGCCGCCCCGTCGCCGGCAAGACCGGCACGTCGAACGACAACAAGTCGGCGTGGTTCGCGGGCTTCGTCCCGCAGCTCACCACCGTCGTCGGCCTGCGCCAGTACACGACCCTGGACCTCGAGGCCGGGAAGATGGGTGGCCAGGACCAGATCCACCCGTTCGGCGACTACCCGGAGATCACCGGTGGTTCCTGGCCGGTGCGCGCGTGGACCGACTTCATGGAGGTCGCGACCGACGGCATGGACGTCGAGGAGTTCCCCGAGTACGTGCCGCCGCAGCCCACGTACACGCCGACGCCCACCCCCTCCGAGACGGAGGAGGAGACGGTCACCGTCCCGGACAACCTCATCGGGCAGGACGTCGCGGCGGTCACGACACAGCTGGAGAAGCTGGGGCTGAAGGTGCGCACCCAGGCGCAGAACAGCGACGACCCGAAGGGCACCGTGCTGCAGTACTCGGGGGCGGGCCAGGAGGTGCCGAAGGGCACCACCATCACGCTCGTCGTCTCGACCGGTCAGCCGGACCAGCCCGCTCAGGTCGTGGTGCCGAACGTCGTGGGGATGCCCCGCACCACCGCGGAGCAGGCGCTCAACGGAGGCCAGCTGAAGGCGAAGGTGCAGGAGGAGTTCAGCGACCAGGCCGTGGGCCAGGTCATCGCCATGTACCCGGGCTCCGGCACCAGCGTCGACCCCGGGTCGACCGTGACGATCGTCGTGTCCAAGGGACCGCAGGACAACGGGAACGGCAACGGGAACGGCAACGGGAACCAGACGACCCCGACCCCGACGCCGACCTCGACGCCCACCGACGACGGTGGCGACGGCCTCCTCGGCGGGATCGACGACAACTGACCGATTTCCGGGACGCCCGCACCAGCGGGTATCCTGGTCGACTGGCTGTGCCCACCGTCTCGGACCGTTCCGGGGTGGGGTGCGGCCGACGCACGAATGAACCCTCCTGTCACGGAACGACCGTGACCGCTGAGACCAGAGGAGGTGGGTTGAACACATGCGTCAGTACGAGCTGATGGTGATCCTGGACCCGGAGGTCGAGGAGCGCACCGTGGCCCCGTCGCTGGAGAAGTACCTGTCGGTCATCTCGACCGAGGGTGGCTCCGTCGACAAGGTCGACATCTGGGGTCGTCGCCGCATGGCGTACGACATCAACAAGCGTTCCGAGGGCATCTACGCCGTCGTCGACTTCACGTCGACGCCGGACACCGCGAAGGAGCTGGACCGCCAGCTCGGCCTGAACGAGGCCGTGCTGCGCACCAAGATCCTGCGCACCGACGCCCGCTGAGACCTGAACCGAATCTCTGCCCCCGTCGCGGGCGGCGTCCCTCGGGATGTCGGCGCCCCGTGATGGGATCCCCTCACGACTCTCGGACGAACGAAGGAGCTTGGCATGGCTGGTGAGACCGTCATCACGGTCGTCGGAAACCTGGTCGCGGACCCGGAGCTGCGCTTCACCCCGTCAGGGGCTGCCGTCGCCAACTTCCGCATCGCGTCCACGCCGCGCACGTTCGATCGTCAGACCAACGAGTGGAAGGACGGCGAGGCGCTGTTCCTCGCCTGCTCGGTCTGGCGCGAGGCCGCGGAGAACGTGGCCGAGACGCTGACGAAGGGCATGCGCGTCATCGTGCAGGGCCGTCTGACGCAGCGCTCGTACGAGACCCGCGAGGGGGAGAAGCGCACCGTCGTGGAGCTGCAGGTCGACGAGGTCGGCCCGTCGCTGAGGTACGCCTCGGCGAAGGTCACCCGCGCCCAGCGTTCCGGTGGCGGCGGCGGCTTCGGCGGTGGCGGCGGCAACCAGGGGGGCGGCTACGGCGGCCCCCAGGGTGGCGGCCAGCCCGGCGGAGGCTTCGGTTCTTCCGGCGGCGGTCAGAGCAACGACCCGTGGGCCACGGCCGGTCCCGCCTCCTCCGGTGGCGGGTTCTCGGACGAGCCCCCGTTCTGATCGACGCCTGTCCCCAGATCACCTGTCCTCCGACGTCGGCCTCGCGGCCGGCGTGACGTGAGGACTGCACCTGAGAAGGAGCAACACCATGGCGAAGCCTGTGGTGCGCAAGCCCAAGAAGAAGGCCAACCCGCTCAAGACGGCCAAGATCGAGTCCGTCGACTACAAGGACACCGCGCTGCTGCGCAAGTTCATCTCCGACCGCGGCAAGATCCGCGCGCGTCGCGTGACCGGCGTCTCCGTCCAGGAGCAGCGCCAGATCGCCCGTGCCGTGAAGAACGCCCGTGAGATGGCGCTGCTGCCGTACTCGTCCTCGGCCCGCTGACCGGAAGGATCACTGAATCATGTCGAAGCTGATCCTGACCCACGAGGTCACCGGTCTTGGTGAGCCCGGCGACGTCGTCGAGGTGAAGGACGGGTACGCCCGGAACTTCCTCATCCCGCGCCGTCTGGCCACCCCGTGGACCAAGGGCGCCGAGTCGCAGGTCTCCGCGATCCGCAAGGCTCGCAAGGCCCGCGAGATCGCCACGCTGGACGAGGCCAAGGCGGTGGCCGACTCGCTCAACGCGAAGACGGTCGTCGTCACGGCGCACGCCGGTGAGTCCGGCCGTCTGTTCGGTGCCGTCACCACCGGTGACATCGCCGACGCGGTCGCCGCCTCCGGCCAGCAGGTGGACAAGCGCAAGATCGAGATCGGCCAGCCGATCAAGACGACCGGTGAGTACACCGTGTCGGTGCGCCTGCACCCCGAGGTCTCCGCGAAGATCTCCGTCAAGGTCGTCGCCGGCTGAACGCCTGACACCTGACGCACGTCGGCCCGGTCCCCTGCGAGGGGGCCGGGCCGACGTGCGTCTCAGCGCCGGGCCGCGAGGTAGCGCAGCACGGCCATGACCCGGCGGTCGGCGTCGTCGTCAGGGGCGAGCCCGAGCTTCGCGAAGATCGAGCGGACGTGCTTGTGCACGGCGCCGGCCGAGACGACGAGGCGCGCGGCGATCGCGGCATTCCCGAGGCCCTCGGCCATGAGGCCGAGCACCTCCAGCTCCCGGGGCGTGAGCGGGGCGAGGGGGTCGCCGCGCGAGCGCAGCACGAGCAGCTGCGCGACCACCTCGGGGTCGACCGCCGTCCCCCCGGCCGCGACCCGGGCGAAGCTCGCCAGGAAGTCGTCGACCCGCCCGACCCGCTCCTTCAGCAGGTAGCCGAGACCCCCGGAACGGTCGTGGAGCAGGTCGGTCACGAAGGCCTGCTCGACGTACGCGGACAGGACGAGGAGACCGATGCCGGGCCGGAGCGCACGGGCGGCGACGGCGGTCCGGATCCCCTCGTCCGTGTGGGTCGGCGGCATGCGGACGTCGAGGACGGCCACGTCCACGGTGCGCCCCGCGGCCAGCTCGCGGCGCAGGGCGCCCAGCAGGGCCTCGCCGTCGCCGACCGCGGCGACGACGTCGTGCCGTTCGCCGTCGAGCAGCATCCGCAGGCCCTCGCGCAGGAGGGTGTCGTCCTCGGCGATCAGGACGCGCACGGCACCTCCACCTCCAGCCGCGTGGGGCCGCCCGGAGGGCTCGTGACCCGCATCGAGCCGTCGAGGGCCCGGACGCGCGCGGCGATGCCGCGCAGCCCCGTGCCGCCGGCGTGACCGCCCCCGACCGTGGCACCGCCGACGCCGTCGTCCTCGATGACGAGACGCGCCACGGGCGCCCCGTCCCGGGTGGCGGGCGCGAGGTCGACGGAGCACGACGTGGCCGAGGCGTGCCGGGAGACGTTGGCCAGGCCCTCAGCCGCGACGTGGTACAGCGCGGACTCGACGGCCGCGGGGAGGGGCGTCGCCACCGCGGCCGTGACGCGGCACGGGACGTCGGTCGACGCGGCGAGCCCCGCGAGGGCGCCCTCGATCCCACGCTCCGCGAGCACGGGCGGCCGGATGCCGCGCACCACGGTGCGCAGCTGGTCGAGGGCCTCCTCGGCGGCCGTCTGCGCCGCGCCGAGGGCGTCGAGGGCGGGGCCCACGTCCGCCCCGGGCGCGAGCGCGGCGACGCGGCGGTGCGCCACCCCGAGCATGACGCTGACGCCGACGACGCGGCTCTGCGCGCCGTCGTGCAGCGCGCGCTCGATCCGTTCGAGCTCCGCGGTGTGGGCGTCGAGCGCCGCCGCCCGGGAGCGGGTCAGCTCCGCCACCCGGAGCGAGGCGTCGACGGAGGGGGAGGGCGTGAGGAGCGACCGGGCGAGACGTACCTCGAGGGCGGCGACGGCGGGGGCCACGGCGACCACCGCGACGCACCAGGCGGCTCCTCCCGCGAGGACGGCGAGGGCTCCGCCCCAGGTGGTCACGGGGTGGCCGAGGGCGGTCCCGGCCTCGCCGGCGGGGATCAGCCGCCACCACAGCACGAAGGTCAGGTCGCGCAGCGCGAGGACGACCATGACGAGGACCAGGACGCTGAGCAGGAGGCCGACGGTCCCGTGAGCCACGCACCAGGCGAGGTCACGGCGCGTCGCGGGGTCGCGGAGCACGGTCGTCCGTGCGGTGCCGCGCACCGGGGACCCGCTCGCCGGGGCCAGGCCGTAGGGGGAGACGACGGTGACGCCGGCACGCGCCAGCCGGGACCGCTCCAGCGTGCCGACACGGCGCAGGAGAGCGGTTGTGGCCGGCCAGGCGAGCAGCCCGACGCCGACCAGGGAGGTGAGGGCCACCAGCAGGAAGACGAGCGTGGCGACGAAGGCCAGAGCCTGGGTGACGAGCCCGCCGCCGATCGTCTCGACGGCCGGGAGCAGCCGTCTGCCGGTGATGGCCCCCGCCGCGTTCCTCCGCACCACTCCGCCCCCTCGTCGTCCCGCCCACCGTAGGCGACGGCCCTCGTCGGCGGCGCCCGACGGCGGCAAAGGTAGCGCCTGCACCACCGCGGAGACGGCAGCAGGCGGGATGGGTCGCGGGCACGCGCATGCCTAGCGTCGAACGAGACGCCGCACGGTGCGGCGTCGGGAGGAGGGAACGATGGCCGAGGTCGACGAGAGTCGGTACGACAGCCCGGGGCTAGGGCTCCGGCTGGTCGCGTGGACCGCGCTGGTGGTCGGGGTGCTCGTCAACGTCGCCGTCGCGTTCCTGCTGGTCACGCCCCAGGTGATCGCGGCGGTCCCGAGGTTCCAGGAGCTCACCGCGTGGTGGCCCGAGCTGCCGGACGTGCCCGGTCCGCCGCTGCTGCTCCAGCTCGTCTCGGGGGTGCCGGCCGTGGTCGCGGCCGGGTACCTCGTCGTGGACCGGGCCAGGCGCCGCCGCGGCACCGGCCGGCGTGGTCGCGCCTGACGGCGGCCTGGGCGATCAGGTCGACAGCCGGGGCACGAGGATGCAGTCGACGAGCTCGACGCCGCCCGGTACGTCCTCCCCGCCGATCTTGCGGACGAGCAGCTCGGCCGCGCGGCGGCCGACCGCCCGCAGGTTGAGGTCCACCGAGGTGATGCTGGGCCGGGCGGCCTCGACGATGACGTCCCAGTTGTCGACGCCGACGACGCCCACGGCGCCGGGCGCGTCGACGCCGTTCTCGCGCAGGCACTCGAGGACGCCGCGCGCGATCTGGTCGTTCGCGCAGAAGACGCCGTCGAACGTGGTGGTCTCGAGGAGCCGGCGCGCCGCCTCGTAGCCCCACCGCTCGGTCCACTCGCCGTACAGCACCTCGCCCCCGGCGAGCTCGGCCCCGAGCTCGCCGAGGGCACGGGTCGCGCCCTCGACGCGGTGGTTGCTCGCCGTGTGGCGCCGGGGGCCGACGACGACGGCGATGCGACGACGGCCGGTGCCCACGAGGTGCGCGATCGCCCGGGCGGCGCCGCCGGCGTCGTCCGGGACCACGGAGACGTCGTCCGGGTCCTGGGACGGCGACAGCGCGTACACCGCGGGGACGCCGAGGAGCGACGTGATCGACGTCCGCGCGTCGCTGGTGCGGCCGGCGACGATGATGCCGTCGACGTGACGGCTGCGAAGCGTCTGGACATAGTGCCGCTCGCGGATCGGGTCGCCCCGGCTCTCGGCGAGGAGCATCGAGATCTCACCGGCGCCAAAGGTGTCCTCCGCGCCGGTGAGGATCGGGATGGTGAACCGGCCGTAGGAGTCGGTCGAGAGCACGCCCACGATGAACGAACGCCCTTCCGCCTGGGCGCGCGCGTCAGGACCCGGCTCGAAGCCGAGCGCCGCGGCGGCGTCGAGGACCCGCCGTCGGGTGTCGTCGCTCAGCTGACCGCGGCCGTTGAGCGCCTTGGAGACCGTCCCGACCGAGACACCGCTGGACTCGGCGACCTGCGCCAACGTCACGCGTCCGTGCGCCATGCCCGTCCTTCCCTCGCTCTGCCGACCCTCATGACGGCAACGTTTCCGCATCATAGGGCAGGTTGGGCCGCCTGTGCCGTTGACAGCACGGCAACCAACGGAATAGTTTGCCGGAAACGCGCGGCACAGTTGCCGCACGTCTCCCGACGAAGGAGATCGACGATGAAGCCTTCCCTCCGGCGACGCAGGCTGGCCCTGCTCGTGGTCACCGCCCTGGCTGCCACCCCCGTGCTCGCCGCGTGCGGCGCGGACGACGGTGCCGGCGACGGCGGGCCCGTCACGCTCGACGTGTGGGCCCGCGACGGCGACAACTCCCTCGACAAGCAGGTGGCGGCCTTCGAGAAGGCGCACCCTGACATCGCGGTCGACGTCACCCTGGTCAACAACGACCAGTACCTGACGAAGTTCGCGAACTCCATCCGCGCCGGCTCGGTGCCGGACCTCATCGACTTCGACATCATCAACGCGCCCCTGCTGGCGACGCAGGGACAGCTCCTCGACATCACGGACAAGGCGAACGGGCTGCCGAACCTCTCCGACGTCGCCACGGCGGGGGTCGACATCGGCACGCTCGACGACGCCGTGTACTCCCTGCCGGTGGCCCTCACGGGCTCGCAGATGTTCTGGAACAAGAAGCTCTTCACCGAGGCGGGGCTCGACCCCGACACACCGCCGAAGGACCTTGCCCAGGTCAAGGCCTACGCCGAGAAGATCCAGGCGCTGGGCGACGACATCACGGGCTTCTCGACGATCGGCGGCGTCGGGCAGGCGTTCACGGGGTTCCCGAGCGGGTGGGCGGACGGCGGGGACGTCTTCACCGAGGCGGGACCGGACCAGACGAGCACCTTCGACGACCCGGCGATGGTCGGCATGGTGTCCTGGTACCAGGACATGTGGGAGTCGGGGCTGATGCAGCCGACCGACGAGCCCAACCAGGACCCGGGCAACGTCGGCAGCCAGAACGCCCTCGCGGGCAAGGTGGGCATCATGTTCACCGGCGCCAACGTGTTCGCCGGGCACGAGGACGAGTTCGGCTCCGCGGCGGGCATCCCCGGCAGCGACGGCGAGCTCGCGTCGTTCCTGGGCGGCAACCAGGCCGCCATCCCGCTCGGCTCGGAGCACCCGGACGAGGCCTGGACGCTCCTCGAGTGGCTCGTCACCGACCGCGAGGCGGCGACGATCAACGGCGAGGCCGGCTGGATCGCGCCCGACCTGAAGCTCGCCGACGACCTCGCCGAGGACGAGTGGTCGACGAACCGGGTCGGTTCGCTGGCCGTCGGGAAGCTCCCGAAGTCGATCGCCTACTTCGCGACCATCAACGACCCCAACGGTCCGTGGGCGCAGAACTCGCAGGCGGCGATCTTCCAGGGCGCCGACCCGAAGGCCGCGCTCGAGAAGGCGACGCAGCAGGCGGACCAGCTCATCGCCGACGCGTACAACCAGGTGGGCTGAGGCGATCTCCGATGGTCGTCGCACACGCTCCCGTGACGCGCGCTCTGCCGCGGCCCGGCGTCGGACGCCGCCGGGCCGCCGGCCGCAGGGCGGCGCTCGGCCTGCTGCTGGTCTCCCCGGCTCTGCTGCTCTCCCTCGTCTTCTTCGTGGTCCCGCTCGTCCTGCTCGTGGTCATGTCGTTCGCCGACTGGCCCCTGCTGGGCCAGGTGCGTCCCGCCGGCCTGGCGAACTACGCGCGGGCGCTCGGTGACGACACCTTCGCGCGCGCCCTCCTGTTCTCCGTGCTCTTCACCGTCGCCCTCGTGCCGCTGTCGCTGCTGGTCTCCTACGCCGCGGCGGTCATGGTGCGCGGCGAAGGACGTGTGGTGTCGTTCGTTCGCACCGCGTTCTTCGTGCCGGTCGTCATCGGCTTCACGGCGGCCGCCTACATGGCTTCCGTGATGCTCATGCCGGGCACGGGGGTGCTGAACGTGCTCTTCCGGTCGCTCGGCCTGTCCGACGGGCAGACCGCCTGGTTCACGGACCCGACGCGCGCGTTCTGGGCCATCGTCGCGCTGACGGTCTGGAAGGGCATGGGCGTCGCGATGATCCTGCTGATGGCCGGCATGCAGGCGGTTCCCGGTGAGGTGTACGACGCGGCGAAGATCGACGGGGCGGGCTGGTGGCGCCGGGAGGTGTCCGTGACGTTCCCGCTCATCCGCCGGCAGTTCGCGCTGTGCCTCATCCTCGCGGTGTCGGGCACCCTGCTCGTGTTCGACCAGTTCTTCGTGCTCACCAAGGGCGGCCCGAGCGGCGCCACCACCACGGCCGTGATGTACACGTACGCGCAGTCGTTCGTGCGGTACAACCTCGGCTACGGGGCGGCGCTGTCGATGATCATCACGGCGATCATCCTCGCGCTCGCCGTGATCCAGCTGCGCGCCCTGCGGGCGGGTGGCGGGGAGGCGCAGTCATGACCACGCTCACCCGGACCACTACAGGCGCCGGCGCCCCCGTCCGTCGAGGGAGCGAGCCGAGGGCGGGCGGCGGCCACCGATCGCTGTCCTCGGCCACCTACCTGGTCGGCGGTACCGTCCTGGCGCTCGCGTCCCTCGCGCCCGTCCTGTACATCGCGCTGCGCTCGTTCCTCCCGCCGTCCGCGGACGCCGACGGGATCGGCTGGGGGTCGCTGCTCGACCTCACGGCAGCGAACTACGCGCGGATCTTCGACCCGTCCGTCGGCATCACGACCTACGTGCGCAACTCCTTCGTCGTCGCGATCAGCGTGGCGCTGTTGACCGGGCTCGTCGCCACGCTCGCGGGGTACGCGCTCTCCCGCCTGCGGTTCCCGCTCGCGGCGCTGGTCTTCGTCGTCCTCCTCGGGCCGATGGTGGTGCCGTACCAAGGCCTCCTCACCCCGCTGTCGATCGTGCTCGGCAAGCTGGGCCTGCTGGACTCGCTCACAGGCGTCGTCCTCGTCCTGGTCACGCTCCAGCTGCCGTTCTCCGTGTTCGTGATGCGCAACACGCTCGACGGCATCCCCGTGGAGCTGGAGGAGGCGGCGCAGCTCGACGGCGCCGGCCTCGGCCGGCTCCTGCGGTCCGTCATGGTGCCTCTCGCGTGGCCGGGTGTCGTCACGGTCTGCCTGTTCGGCTTCATGGCGGGGTGGAACGACCTGCTGAGCTCCGTGGTCTTCCTGTCGAGCGAGGACAAGTACACGTTGCCCCTTGCGCTCACGAACATCACGACGTCGTTCAAGATCCCGGGCGTGCAGATCGTCGACCCAGGTCTCCTCACGGCGACCGCCTGCGTCGCGACCGTCCCCGTCGTCATCCTCTTCCTCGCGCTCCAGCGCTACTACACCAAGGGCCTCATCGGGGGTTCGATCAAGTGAAAGGTTCCACCGTGAACACTCCTGCCACGCCGTCGGGCACCACGTCGCGGGCCCCCGCCGGGCGCGAGCTGCCTCTCGGCGCGATCACCCCGCGCGGCTGGCTGCGCGACCAGCTCCGCCTCCAGGCCGACGGCCTGACCGGCCAGCTCGAGAAGATCTGGCCCGACGTCGGTCCGACCAACGCCTGGCGCGGCGGCGCCGAGGGGGAGGACTGGGAGCGCGGCCCGTACTACCTCGACGGCCTGCTGCCGCTGGCCCACGTGCTCGAGGACGAGGCGCTGCTCGCGCAGGTGCAGCCCTGGGTCGAGGCGATCCTCGCCTCCCAGCGGGAGGACGGCTTCTTCGGCCCGACGACGAACGACGACTGGTGGCCGCGCATGGTCGCCCTCAAGGTCCTCACCCAGCACGCGGACGCCACGGGCGACGAGCGTGTCGTGCCGTTCCTGCAGCGGTACTTCCGCCATCAGCTGGAGCACCTCCCGGGCCGTCCGCTGCGTTCGTGGGGCAGGGCGCGCGGCGCCGACAACGCCCTGTCCGTGTGGTGGTTGCACCACCGCACGGGCGAGGAGTGGCTGCTCGACCTCGTTGACCTTCTCGACGTCCAGACGATCCAGTGGGACGACTACCTCGGCGGCGACCTCATCACCGGGGCGGCGCGCGTCTTCTCGCACCGCATCCACGGGCCGAACGTCGCCATGGGCCTCAAGAAGGGTGCGGTCGACTGGGTGCGCGACGGCGACGACGCGCACCGGGCCGCCACGGAGCGCTCGTTCGCGAACCTCGACCGCTGGCACGGGCAGGCGCACGGCTGGTTCTCGGGCGACGAGTGGCTCGGTGGCCCGGAGGCGGCGGCCGGCATCGAGACCTGCCAGGTCGTCGAGATGATGTTCACCTGCGGGGTGCTCGCCGCCACGTTCGGCGACGGCGTGCAGGGCGACCGGCTGGAGTCGCTGGCCTTCAACCTGCTGCCCGCGTCGTGCGACCCGCGCATGCTGGCGCACCAGTACCACCAGCAGGCGACCCAGCTCGAGGTGTCGGTGGCACGCCGTGACTGGTCGTTCTCCTCCGACGACGCGAACCTGTTCGGCCTCGAGCCGCACTTCGGGTGCTGCACGGCGAACTTCCACCAGGGATGGCCGAAGTTCGTGCGGAACCTGTGGATGCGGGCCGACGACGGCGGCCTGCGCGCGGTCGCATACGCGCCTGCGGTGGTGCGCACCGACGTCGGCGGCGACCCGGTGACCGTCTCCGTCGAGACCGCCTACCCGTTCGAGGAGACGATCGGCGTCGTCGTCGACACGGAGCGCGTCGAGCCTTTCGACCTGCAGCTGCGGGTGCCCGGCTGGGCGACGACGTTCGACCTCACTGTGGACGGAGAGGCTGTCGACGTCGTGCCGGTGGACGGGTACGTGACCGTGCGGCGCTCGTGGGCGGGCGGCGCGGACGTGCGTCTCGTGCTGCCGATGGCCCCGCGCGTCGTGCGCCGGGCGCGCCAGGCCGCTGCCGTGTTCCTCGGGCCGCTGTCGATGGTGCACCCGCTGGGCGAGAACTGGGTCGAGGTGCCGGGAGCGCCCGGCCTCGGCGAGTGGGAGGTCCACCGCCGCACGTCGTGGAACAAGGCTCTGGCGGACGTCGCGCACGCCGCGTCGTGGGAGGTGGAGCGCACTGCCGTACGGGAGGTCCCGTGGGGGCTGACGGGCCCACGGCCCGGCGAGGGATCGCCGGTCAAGGTGCACGCGCCGGGAGCCCGGGCCACCGAGTGGCGGGCACAGGGCGTGGACGCGCCGCCCCCGCCTCCCAGCCCGCTGCTGGAGCGGGGCGCAGGAGACGACGTCACCCTCGTGCCCTACGGCCTTGCCCGCCTGCGTGTGGCCGAGTTCCCGGTCGTCGGGAGCTGGGCCGACCGCGACGACCCGGACGACCCGCAGTACGCCCAGGCATGACGAGGGCTGCCGCCGTCGGCGACGGGCCGCCCCTCGATCCGGTGCTGCTGCGGATCCTGGAGGCGGCCGGTCTCCCGGCGACGGGACGATTCGTGCGCAAGGCCGGCTGGGTGAGCACGGCGTGGGTCGGTGAAGCCGTCGTCGTCCGGCTGAACACCGACGAGCGGTTCCGCGACGCCTATCGCCACGAGGCGAGGATCGTCGACCTGCTCGCCGGCAGCGAGGTGCCGCACGCCCGGCACCTCGCCCACGGCGACGGCCCTGACGGGCCGTGGGCGGTCTCCGAACGTCTGCCCGGCCGGTCCCTGTACGACGCGTGGCCCACGGCGGACCTGCGGACGCGCCGGTCGATCATCGAGAGCCTCGGCTCGGCGTTGCGCGCGCTCCACCGCGTCGCCGCTCCCGCCGACCTGATGCCGCCCTGGTTGACCGGTGCGCTCTCCGGCGGCCCGTGGCCGGCGTTCCACCCGCCCGTGGTCGGTGCGACCCTCCGGCAGGTCGAGGCTGCCCGGCGGCAGCCCGACCACGACCCGCGCCTGCTCGCGGACGTCGACGCGTGGGTCCGGGAGCGGCTGGCCCTGTTCGCCGCCGACCGGCACGTCCTCGTCCACGGCGACCTGCACGGATCGAACCTGATCGTCGACCGAGGACGCGTCACCGGCCTGATCGACTTCGCGGAGGCGGTGGCCCAGCCGGCCGACGTCGAGCTCGACACCATCCTCCGGTGGTGCGCGAGAGCTCGAGAGTTCCCGCCCACGCCGGACGCCCGAGGGCTCGACGAGACCACGCTGGCGGAGGTCCCCGGATGGCTGCACGGCGCATATCCGGAGCTGTTCGAGCGCGAGCACCTGCGCGAGCGCCTGAACTTCTACGACATGTACGGGGAGCTCAGCCTGGCCGCGCACCACCCGCTGCCCGACGGCCGTGCCGCGGCGCGGGTCCGCGTCGCGCGCCTGCTGTCCGGCCACAACCATCTGGACGGCCTCGCCTGGTAGGTGCCGCCCCTGCCCGCCCGTCCGTCGACACGTCCATGACGGTCCGGCGACGTCAGGCGCCCGTCACCATCCAGCGGTCCCCCCGCGCTCGCAGCCCGGTCGTCAGGGCGCGAGCCAGCATGAAGACGCCGGCGAACGCGCCCCAGAGCCACGCGAGCCCGATCGCGCCGTCGGGTGCCCATGCCCGTACGGCGAGGGCGAAGGGCACGTAGACGACGAGCGTGAGCATGCCCGCCCACGCCAGGAACCGGCCGTCACCGGCCCCGATGAGGACGCCGTCGAGCACGAACACCCAGCCCGCCATCGGCATCAGGACGCCGGTCACGACCAGACCGGCGGTGATCGCGACGCGCACGTCGGGGTCGGACGTGAACAGCGGCGCGACCCACCACCCGGACACGGCGAACACGACGCCGAGGACGACGCCCGCGCCGACGCCCCACTGCAGGGAGCGGCGCAGCACCGCCCGCACCCGGTCGACGTCGCCCGAGCCGAGCCCATGACCCACCAGGGCCTGACCCGCGATCGCGAGGGCGTCGAGCGCGAACGCCGCCAGCCCCCACAGGCTGTTGACGACCTGGTAGCCGGCCAGCGCCGCCGCCCCCAGGCTGGTCGCCACGGCCACCGTCAGCAGGATCGCCAGTCGCAGCGACGCCGTCCGGACGAAGAGCGGTGCCCCCGCTCGGGCGTTCGCCCAGATGCCGGCGTGGTGCGGGCGCAGCGACGCGTGGTGGCGTCGCGCGCCCCGCACCACCACGATCGTGAGCACCGCCGCCATGCCGAGCTGGGTCGCGGCGGTGCCGATGGCCGAGCCTGCGATGCCCAGCCCCGCGCCGTACACCAGCACGACCGACAGGATCGCGTTCACGACCGCTCCCGTCGACGCGACCCACAGCGGCGTCCGCGTGTCCTGCAGACCGCGCAGCACGCCGGTCGACGCCAGGACGACGAGCATCCCGGGCAGCCCGATCACCGACCAGCGCAGGTACGTGGCCGCGTACTCCGCGACGTCGCGCCCGGCGCCCATCGCCCCGACCGCCCAGTGCGCGCCGACGGCGAGAAGGGCCGCGAGCACGACGCCGAGGCCGAGGGCGAGCCACATGCCGTCGATGCCGGACTGCAGCGCGTCGCGCGTGCGGCCTGCGCCGACGAGCCGGGCGACGGCGGCGGTGGTGGCGTAGGCGAGGAACACGCACAGCCCCACGAGGGTGACCAGCAGGGTCGAGGCGACCGACAGTCCGGCGAGCTGGTCCGTGCCGAGGTGGCCGACGACGGCGCTGTCGACGAGGACGAACAGCGGCTCCGCGACGAGGGCGCCGAGCGCGGGCAGCGCGAGGGCGAGGATGTCACGGTCGATCCGGCGCCGGTCGGCCCTGTGGACAACGGTCTGGGGGACGTCGTCCGGTGTGTGACCGTCGGGAGGCGTCGGTGAAGAAGGGGTGGCGCCAGGGTGTCCGGGGTCCGGATCGGGGGTGCGGTGCACGTCACCCAACTTTCTTTTCCTCCACAGCCTGAGGGTAGCGAAGCCGCAGGTCAGCGGCCTGCCAGAAGTTGTACACAGCCGATATCCCCAGTTGTGCACATGCCTGTCCACCGCCCGTGCACAGGCACGACCCCCCTGTCCACAGCACTGTCCACAGGTGTGTCCACAGTGGCCGTTGCGCAGGGTCGTGGGCGCGCCTAGCGTCGTCCGCGGTGTCAGTGCCCCACGGTAGAACGTGGACCTGACAGCGGGAGTCGATGTCCGGTGACGGACCGGATGCCGGCAGCGGCGGGGGAGCGGGGTGAGCATGTCGATCGAGGAGCTCGAAGCGGGCTATCAGGGGGCGTCGTCCGGCGCCACCTTCGACCGCACCCCTCCTCAGGACGTCGCCGCCGAGATGAGCGTGCTCGGCGGCATGCTGCTCTCCAAGGACGCGATCGCCGACGTCGTCGAGCAGATCCGCGGCAACGACTTCTACCGCCCCGCGCACGAGGCGGTCTACGACGCGATCATCGACCTGTACGGCCGCGGCGAGCCCGCTGACGCCATCACGGTGGTCGCGGAGCTCACCAAGCGCGGCGAGCTGGCCCGCGTCGGCGGCGCCCCGTACATCCACGACCTCATGGCCGGCGTCCCCACCGCCGCCAACGCGGGCTACTACGCGCGCATCGTCCAGGAGCGCGCGGTGCTGCGCCGCCTCGTCGAGGCCGGCACCAAGATCGTGCAGCTCGGCTACGCGACCGACGGCGGCGACGTCGAGGGCATCGTCAACACCGCACAGGCCGAGATCTACGCCGTCACCGAGCGCAAGACCTCCGAGGACTACCTGCCGCTCTCCGAGATCATCGGCGGCACGATGGACGAGATCGAGGCTGCGGGGAACCGCGGCGAGGGCATGGTGGGCGTGCCCACCGGCTTCGCCGACCTCGACCGCCTCACCAACGGCCTGCACCCCGGGCAGATGATCGTCATCGCCGCCCGGCCTGCAATGGGCAAGTCAACGCTGGCAATTGACATTGCCAGGGCTGCGTCAATCAAGCACCAGCAGGCGTCCGTCGTCTTCTCGCTGGAGATGAGCCGCAACGAGATCACGATGCGTCTGCTCTCCGCCGAGGCGCGCGTGCACCTGCAGAAGCTGCGCAACGGCTCCATGGGCGAGGACGACTGGCAGAAGGTCGCGAAGGTGATGGGCAAGGTGTCCGAGGCGCCGATGTTCATCGACGACTCGCCGAACATGTCGCTCACCGAGATCCGCGCCAAGTGCCGCCGGCTCAAGCAGAAGCACGACCTCAAGCTCGTCGTCATCGACTACCTGCAGCTGATGACCTCCGGCAAGAAGGTCGAGTCGCGCCAGCAGGAGGTCTCCGAGTTCTCGCGTGCGCTCAAGCTCCTCGCGAAGGAGATCGGCGTCCCTGTCATCGCCCTGTCGCAGCTGAACCGTGGTCCCGAGCAGCGCCAGGACAAGAAACCCGCGATGTCCGACCTGCGTGAGTCTGGCTCGATTGAGCAGGACGCGGACATGGTGATCCTGCTGCACCGCGAGGACGCCTACGAGAAGGAGTCCCCCCGTGCGGGCGAGGCCGACCTGATCGTCGCCAAGCACCGTAACGGCCCGACCGACACCATCACCGTCGCGTTCCAGGGCCACTACTCGCGGTTCGTGGACATGCAGTCCTGACGGTCGTCGACACCTGTGGACAAGGGGCGGTGACGACTGCCGCCCTCGTCCTCGTCGCCGCGCGTCGATCGTCCTCGTCGCTCTGTCGCCCCTCCAGTCTGGACAACCGCCCAGGCCGCGCGCAGGCTGGAGAGCATGCGCGAGCCTGTCAGCACGACCACGGCTCCCGGTTCACCGTTGTTCTCCCAGGCGGTGAAGGCCGGTCCGTTCGTCATCGTGTCGGGGCTGGTGGGCGTCGACGTCTCGACGGGCGCTCTTGCCGGCCCGACGATCCAGGAGCAGACCCGCCAGGCGTTGACCAACTGTCGCGAGGTCCTCGACGCCGCCGGCGCGACGCTCGACGACGTCGTCGAGGTGGGAGTGCTGCTGGTGGACCCGGACGACTTCGCCGGGATGAACGAGGAGTACGCCCGATGGTTCCCGAGCGATCCTCCGGCCCGGTACGCGGCCAAGCTCGGCGCCGTGATCCCTGGGGTTCTCGTCTCGATCCGCATGATGGCGTACCACGCCCCTCAGCAACGGGACCGCGACGCGTCCTAGGTGTCCTGCATGCGGGCTCGGAGGACGTCGAACTCGCACCCCGGTGCGTCGGGGTCGAAGCCGTGCTCGATGAGCCAGCGCGCCGCGACGAGGCTGCGCAGCGACCACCAGGCGCGGATCACGTCACGATCGGCGCCGGGACCGTAGCCGGCGAACAGGTCGTCGAGGCGTTCCTCGTGACCGAGCGTCAGGATGGCGAGGTCGAACATGGCGTCGCCGGGGGCGGCCTCGGACCAGTCGATCACCCCGGTCACCTCAGCGCCGTCGACGAACACGTGGGTGAGCTGCAGGTCCCCGTGGATGAACACCGGCGCCCACGGGCGCAGGGCAGCCTCGGCGATCTCGCGGTTGCACCGGATCACGTCGGCGGGCAGGACGGCGTGGGCGAGCAGCCAGGCGCACTCGGCGTCGAGCTCCGCCGCGACGTCGTCGAGCCGACGCCCCGGCCATGGCGGCAACGGCGCCTCGTGCAGCCTGCGGACGGCCGCACCCGCCGCCGCCCACGCCGCTGAGGACGCGACCGACGGTTCACCGAGGCGGCCCAGCGCGGTGCCGGGCACGGCGGCGATCGCGAGCGCGGGCGGCCGGTGCCAGAGGATCTCGGGGGTCGGGACCGGAGCCAGGGCCATCGCCCGCACCTCGGTCTCGGCGTGCGCCGGGTCGCCGTCGACCTTCAGGAACACGTCGCCGACGCGCAGGGTCGCGCGCTGGCGGTGGGCGACGACGACCGCGACCTCATCCATGCCCGTCATCCTGGTCGGAACGACTCTCGAAGTCGCCACCATTGTCGTGGCCCTGTGGCCGCCCGGCCCGAGGGCGGGCCGTCGTCGCCGCGCGACCAGCGCCGCTGGGCCATAGCGTCGCAGTCCCGGCGCCCGCCGGACCCAGCGGAGGAGGAGAGCGATGTTCGGTCGCCGCACGCGGCACCCGGTCCGTCCGGCCGGCGAGGTGACCGTCGCGGAGGCGCGGCCACCGGCGGGTCCCGACGCGCCGGCGGCAGGGGGCGCCTCCCGGCTCTGGTCGGACGGCTTCGGCCGCGTGGGGACGCGCTCGCTGCAGCTCCTCGCGATCATCGCGGTCGTCGGCGTCCTGGTGTTCGTGGGCACCCGCCTGACCCTGGTCGTGATCCCCGTCCTCATCGCGCTCGTGCTGGCGGCGGCCATCTCGCCGTTGGTCGCACTCCTGCGCCGCCGCGGTCTGCCGTCGCTCCTCGCGACGTGGATCTCGCTCCTGACGCTCGTCGCGCTCCTGGCGGGGATCGTGTGGCTCGTCGTGCGGGCGGTGGCGAACCAGTGGGACGAGCTGCAGAGCCAGGCGCTCGACGGCTTCGACTCCCTGCAGACGTACGTGCAGGACCTGCCCTTCGACGTCTCGGACGAGCAGATCGCCTCCGTGCGCGAGTCCGCCGTGGGGCTGCTGCAGTCTGACGCCGTGGGCTCGGGCGCCATCGCGGGCGTCTCGCAGACCGCCGACTTCGTCGCGGGCTTCTTCATCATGATCGTCGTCCTGTTCTTCTTCCTGAAGGACGGCCCGGCCATGTGGGAGTTCCTGCTCCGCCCGTTCGAGGGGCACCGGTACGAGCGGGGGCAGCGGGTCGGCGCGGCGACGATCCGCACGCTGGGCGGCTACGTCCGCGGGACGGCGATCGTGGCGGTGGTCGACGCGGTCGGCATCGGGATCGGGCTCGCGATCGTGGGCGTGCCCCTCGTCATCCCGCTGTCCGTGCTGGTCTTCCTGCTCGCGTTCATCCCCCTGGTCGGGGCCACGCTGGCCGGCATCCTCGCGGCCTTGGTCGCCCTGGTGGCCGTCGGACCGGTCGAGGCGCTCGTCGTGGTGGCGATCGTCATCGTCGTGAACCAGCTCGAGGGCGACCTGCTCCAGCCGGTCGTCATGGGGCGGACGCTGCGCCTGCACCCCCTGGTCATCCTGTTCGCCCTCACGGCGGGCACGGTCCTGGCCGGCATCACCGGAGCCGTCCTCGCCGTGCCGATCGCCGCGTCCGTCTGGCGCGCGATCCAGGTGTGGGACGGGCCCGACCTGCCCGCGCGGTTCGCCAGGAAGAAGCGCGCCGAGACGGTCTGACGTCGTCGTGCCGCTCAACCGCCGAGGTACGTCCAGTGCCCTTCGGTGACGACACCCACCTCGCCGTCGACGACGGTGATGGCGGTGTCGTCGTCGATGACGTACGCCGGGTTGCCGAGCCCGGCGGCCCACTTCTCGGCGGCGGGCATGGTGTTGTAAGGCAGCATCGGGTGGTCGAGGTGCGGGAAGATCGAGAAGTCGACGACGCCGAGGGTGGTGTCGTCGCCCGACGGCGGCGTCCACTCGACGAAGTACTGCCCGATGCGCGGCGTCAGCACCATGCTTCCGGCGCTCATGCCCACCCAGACGGTGTCGGTCAGCTCGGGCAGGAGGTCGGCGAGGCCGGACTCGCGCATCCAGTGGTGCAGGTACAGGGAGTCGCCGCCGGAGACGAGCAGGACGTCGGCGTCGCGGACCTTCGGCACCCACAGGTCCTCGTCGATGCTCGGGAGGGCGGTCAGCTCGAGCACGCCGACGGACTTCCAGCCCAGTCCGGTCATGTCGTCGCTCGTGCCGGAGATGAACCCGCGCACGTTCGGTCCCGGCCCGACGGCGGGGTGCCCGTACAGCGCGGTGGGGATGCACAGGGCGCTGCATTCGGAGACGGGCCGACCGAGAAGGTCGACCAGCGCGTCGCGGATGGTGGTGTTCCGGACGCCTCCGGACGTGAGAAGCAGTCGCATCGTGTCTCCTGGCTCGGACGAGGGGCGGACGAGACGTAGACCCCGGGTGGTCGGCGGACTCATCGCACCGCACCCGGTCGTCCGTGGACGCCGCGTCCTACCGCGTGCGATGAACGCCCGCACGCTCCCGGCCGCCACCGCGACTACGCTTCCCCGGTGCTCGAACCCGCCCCGCTGATCGCCGGACTGCCGTGGACGGGCTGGGCCGTCGCCGCCCTGGTCGCGCTGCTCGTCGGATTCTCGAAGACGGCGCTCGGCGGCCTGGGCATGATCGCCGCGGCGCTCATGGCGCTCGTCATCCCCGCCAAGGACTCCACCGGCGCCGTCCTCCTGCTGCTCGTGACCGGCGACCTCGTCGCCATCTGGGCGTACCGCCGGCACGCCGACTTCCGGGTCATCGGGCGCCTCCTCGCCCCGGTGCTCGTCGGCGTGGCGCTCGGCGCCGTCTTCCTCAACCTGGTCAGCGACGAGGTCATGCGCCGCACGATCGGCGCGATCCTGCTCGCCCTCCTGGTGCTCAACCTGTGGCGCGACCGGCTGCGCGCCGACACGCGCACCGCCACGCTCGGCTACGGCGGCCTCGCCGGGTTCACGACGATGGTCGCCAATGCCGGCGGCCCGCCGATGAGCCTGTACCTCCTCGCGGCCGGCTACGAGAAGTGGCGGTTCCTGGGCACGACGGCGTGGTTCTTCTTCACCGTCAACGTCATCAAGCTGCCGGTCGCCGTCGGCGTCGGGATCGTGCGCGCCGACACGGTCGCCCTGTGGGCGGTGCTCGCGCCGGTCGTGCTCGTCGGGACGTGGATCGGGCGCAAGGTCATCGGGCACGTCGACCAGCGCCTCTTCGAGCGCCTGGTCACGGTGCTCGTCGCGCTCGCGGCGCTCAACCTGCTCCTGCTCTGACCGCGACCGTCCGGGTGTCGGCCGGACCGGAGTCGTCGTCCCGTCGGTAGTCTCCCCGGATGCCTGCTGAGATCCCGGTGCGGTCCGGACACCTGCGCGTCGACGACGAGAACGAGCTGTACTACGAGGTCGCGGGCCACCCGGACGGTGCGCCGGTGCTGTCCCTGCACGGCGGCCCGGGCAGCGGGGCGGGGGCGGGGCACCGCCGCCGCATCGACCCGGAGCGGCACCGGTCGATCACGTTCGACCAGCGTGGCTGCGGCCGCAGCCGGCCGCTGGTGACGGAGCGGCTGGACCTGCTGGACGGGAACACGACGGCCGCGCAGATCGACGACATCGAGGCGTTGCGCCGGCACCTGGGGATCGAGCGGTGGACGGTGACGGGCGCGTCGTGGGGGAGCACGCTCGCCCTCGCGTACGCGCAGGCCCACCCGGAGCGAGTGGTCGGCATCGCGCTGTTCGCGGTGGTGACAACGTCGACGGCGGAGGTGGAGTGGGTCACCGAGGCGATGGGCCGCGTCTTCCCGGAGGAGTGGGAGGCCTTCGCGGGCGCGGTGGAGCGCGCCCCGGGGGAGCGGGTGGTGGACGCGTACGCCCGCACCCTGCGCGACCCGGACCCCGAGGTGCGGGCCCGCGCCGCCGCGGCGTGGGGCCGGTGGGAGGACACCCACGTCTCGCTCGGGCCGGGCTGGGAGCCCGACCCTCGGTGGCACACCTTCCCGGCACGGGACGTGCTCGCCACCCTGGTCACGCACTACTGGTCGCACGCGGGGTTCGGCGGCGACGAGATCCTCGGCCGGATGGACCGCCTGCACGGGATCCCCGGGGTGCTGATCCACGGCCGTCGGGACATCTCCTCGCCGGTGGTCACGGCATGGGAGCTGCACCGCGCGTGGCCGGGGAGCGAGCTGGTCGTGCTGGACGAGGGCCACGGTGGGGCGGAGTCCGTCGCCCTGCTCCGCCGCGCGATCGCGGACCTGGCGGTCTGACGGTACTCCCCGGAACTGTCTGCCCGGGCATGCTTGACCCGCAATTTACAGCGCTGTATGTTCGGTCGGGCCCGTCGCCGAGACGGGAAGTCATCGTGGTCGAAGGAGACGTCACGTGGGATCGAAGACGACTGCCGGACCCCCGGGAAGGATGAGCCGACGCTCGTTCCTCGCGGGTGCGTCCGGAGCGCTGACGCTCGGGGTGTCCGGGCTCGCAGGGTGCGCGCCGTCCGACGGCGGAGGGCCGACGACGACCCGGTTCTTCCTGCAGAAGCAGGAGGTCAAGGACTACTTCGTCGCCCTGCTGAAGAAGTTCGAGGCCGAGAACCCGGGCATCAAGGTGGTCCACGACGGCACGGGGATCATCGCGCCGCAGTTCGTCCGCGGCGAGCCGGCGGACGTGGGCTGCTTCAACTGCAACCTGGAGCTCGCGCGCTACATCTCCCGCGGGCAGATGAGCGACATCTCGAACCTTCCCTCCGCGTCCAAGATCCGCGACGACGTCGCCACGCTCGCCACCCAGTACGCGACGTACCCGGGGCGCACGAGCGTGCTGCCCTACTCGCTCGCGGCCGCGGGCGTCATCTACAACAAGCGGATCTTCGCCGACCATGATCTGCCCGTGCCCACCACGTGGACCGAGTTCGTGGACGTCTGCACCGAGCTCCAGAAGGCCGGCATCACGCCGATCTACGCGACCGACCGGGACACCTGGACCCTCT
This sequence comes from Isoptericola sp. NPDC055881, assembly GCF_053615895.1. Taxonomy (NCBI): domain Bacteria; kingdom Bacillati; phylum Actinomycetota; class Actinomycetes; order Micrococcales; family Promicromonosporaceae; genus Isoptericola; species Isoptericola sp. NPDC055881. The sequence continues at coordinate 82,217 of NZ_JBSHCR010000001.1, read as the reverse complement.
GGCAGGGCCTGTTCGACTACTCGGTGGGCAGCCTCGTCGACACCGCCGAGTTCTTCCGCCGCATGAACGAGCTCGGCACGGACGTCGGCCCGGACTCGGACGTCTCCTTCGAGAAGACGCTCGCCGTGCCGATGGAGCGCGCCAAGACGATCTCCACCTTCTTCAACCCCGACCACGCGGTGCGCGACTACGCCGACGGCAACCTCGCGTTCGGCAAGGGCCAGGCGGCCATGTACCTGCAGGGCCCGTGGGCGCTGAGCCAGATCGCGCTCGTCGACGAGGACCTCGAGATCGGCACCTTCGCGCTGCCCGTCACGGACCAGCCGGACGACCGCAAGGCCCGCGTCAACGTCGACCTCTCCCTGTACATCCCGGTCGCGACCTCGCACCGGACCGAGGCGGAAGAGCTCGTCGAGTTCCTCATGCGTCCCGAGGTGGTCAACACCTACAACGCCAAGAACCTCTACTACTCGCCGCTGCGCGACGCCCCGCCGCAGGAGGACGAGCGCGTCGCGGGCCTCCAGCCCTACGTCGACGCCGGCCGGTTCTACCAGGGCGCGGGGACGTTCATCCCGTTGTCCATCCCCCTCGGCAACTACCTGCAGACGGCGATCCGCACCGGCGGCTTCGAGCCGATGCTGCAGAAGCTCGACGACGACTGGCGCCGGCTCGCCAGCCGTGGGGCGACCCAATGACCGGGACGACGTCGCCCCGGCGCGGAAAGGAACGAGCGTGACAGCACAGACGTCCATCCCGGCCGTCGCCCCCGCGGCGGCACCCGCCGGCTCCGCGGGCAGGGCCCCCGCCGGCCGGTCAGGCCGCGGCCGCAAGCCCGAGGCGATCGCGTACCTCTTCGTCGTCCCGGCGCTGGTGCTCTTCACCGTCTTCGTGGTGGCGCCCGCGCTGGTCGGCATCTTCTACAGCCTCACCGACTACGTCGGCTTCGGGGGCTGGTCGTTCATCGGCCTGCGCAACTACACGGCGATGTTCGGCGACCCGGCGATCCTCGACTCCTACCGGTTCACGCTCGGCTTCGCCGCGGTCACCGTGGTGCTCGCGCAGACGATCGCCCTCACCCTCGCCATCGGGCTCTCGCGCAAGATCCGCTTCACGAGCCCGCTGCGCACCGTGTTCGTCATCCCCATGGTGGTCTCGGGGATCGTGGTGGCGTTCGTGTTCAACTTCCTGTTCTCGAACTCGCTCCCCGCGCTCGCCACGGCGGTCGGATTCGGGCCGCTGGAGGACAGCATCCTCGGCAACCCCGACCTCGCCTGGCTGTCGATCGTCATCGTGTCCGCCTGGCAGACGATCCCCGGCGCGCTGCTGGTCTACACGGCCGGCCTCACCGCCATCCCCACCGAGCTGTACGAGGCGAGCTCGCTCGACGGCGCCGGCTCGTGGCGGCAGTTCCGGTCCATCACCCTGCCGCTCATCAGCGGCTTCGTGCTCATCAACACGGTGCTCGGCGTCAAGGGCTACCTGGGCGTCTACGACGTCATCGTCGGGCTCACCGGGGGCGGCCCCGGCTCGGCGACGAGCAGCGTCGCGATGACGATCTTCGGCGGCTTCTCCAGCGGCGAGTACGCCTACCAGATGGCCAACGCGACGGTCTTCTTCGTCATCACCGTGATCATCTCGATCGTCCAGCTCGCGATCACCCGAGGAAGGAGCGTCCGCCTGTGACCACCGCAGCAGCCCCCGCACCCGTCCGGCTCCGGCGCCCCGCGGACCCGTCGTCCCGGCGTCCGCGCCGGCCCCGACGCCGGACGCGCACCAGCTGGACGCTCACCGTCCTGCTGATCCTCGCGTCCCTGACGGTGATCCTGCCCCTCTACGTCACCGTGTCGATGGCCTTCAAGACGGACGGCCAGGCGGCGGACGGCAACGCCTTCTCGCTCCCGGCGCCGTTCGACACGGCCAACTTCGCCGAGGCATGGCGCATCACCGACTTCCCCGCGGCGTTCGGGTTCTCGGTCCTCGTGGCCGCCATCGCCGTCGTCCTGACGCTGCTGCTGAGCTCCCTCGCCTCGTACGCGATCGTGCGGTACTGGCACCACCGCTTCTTCCGGTGGTCGTTCATCTACATGCTCGCCGCGATGTTCCTGCCGTTCCCGGTCATCGCGCTCACCGAGATCAAGCTCACCGCGTTCCTCGGGCTCGACAGCCCGGTCGGCGTGGGCATCCTGCACGCGCTGTTCCAGCTCGCGTTCAGCATCCTGCTCTACTCGGCGTACCTGCGGTCGATCCCGATCGAGCTGGAGGAGAGCGCGCGGATCGACGGCGCCACGACGGGCCAGATCTTCTGGCGGATCATCCTGCCACTCCTGGGTCCGATGAACGCCACGGTCGGGATCTTCGCCTTCCTGGCGTCGTGGAACGACTACATGCTGCCGTCGATGATCACGTCGGACCCGACGATGCAGACGTTGCCCGTGGTGCAGGAGGCCTTCCAGAGCCAGTTCGGCACCAACTACAACGTCGCGTTCGCGTCCTACCTCATGGCGATGGCGCCCACGATCGTGGTCTACCTGTTCGCCCAGCGCTGGGTGATCAGCGGCATCACCCAGGGCGCCGTCAAGCACTAGTCCCGCACTCGGCCCGCACTCGGCCAGCACCGAGCCCCGCCCGCACCGCACCACCCGAGGAGTTCCGTTGACCGACACCATCGCCACGCAGCAGGCCCTGCCCGTGGTCCGTCCCCTGCCCGACGCGGCGCCGCAGGCCCGCGCGGAGCAGCAGGTCCGGGGCGAGCACTGGCGCGTCACCGTGCTGAGCGACTGCCTCTTCCGCCTCGAGTGGTCGTCCGACGGCGGCTTCGAGGACCGCGCGTCGACGTTCGCGATCCGTCGCGACCTCGGGGCGGCGGAGTTCTCGGCCCGGCCGCTCGGCGACGGCATCGAGATCACGACGGCGCGGGCGCGGCTGCGCTACGACGGCCTGGAGCCGTCCGCGCACGGGCTCGTCGTCGAGCTGGTGGGCTCGGACCACGGGCGGTGGCGCTACGGCGAGCCGACGCACGACCTGGGCGGCACCGCGCGGACGCTGGACGAGGTGGACGGGCGGACCGACCTCGAGCCGGGCGTCGTGTCCCCCGACGGGATCACGGTGGTGGACGACTCGGAGTCGTTCCTGTTCACCGACGACGGCTGGATCGGCACCCGGACCGGGACGCGCCACGACCTGTACGTCTTCGCGCACGGCCGCGACTACGCGCGGGCGGTCCGCGAGCTCTACGCCGTCTCCGGCTCCCCGATGCGGCTGCCGCGCTGGGCGCTGGGCAACTGGTGGAGCCGGTACCACCCGTACTCCGCGGAGTCGTACCTCCAGCTGATGGACCGGTTCGACGAGGAGGACGTCCCCTTCTCGGTCGCCGTCATCGACATGGACTGGCACCGCGTGGGCTCGGTGCCGCCGGAGCACGGCAGCGGCTGGACCGGGTACTCGTGGGAGCCGACGCTCTTCCCGGACCCGGCGGCGTTCCTGGGTGCGCTCCACGAGCGCGGCATGCGCACCACGCTGAACCTGCACCCGGCCGACGGCGTGCGCGCTTTCGAGGACGCCTACCCGCAGGTCGCGGCGGCGACCGGGGTCGACCCCGCGTCCGGGCAGCCGGTGTCGTTCGACCCGACTGACCCGGACTTCCTGCGCGCCTACTTCGAGCTGCTGCACCACCCCCTCGAGGAGCAGGGCGTGGACTTCTGGTGGATCGACTGGCAGCAGGGCCGCACGTCGGGCCTGCGCGGCGTGGACCCGCTGTGGCTGCTCAACCACTTCCACCACCTCGACGCCGCACGTCACGGCGAGCCGGGCATGACGTTCTCCCGCTACGCGGGGCCCGGCAGCCACCGTTACGCCGTCGGGTTCTCCGGGGACGCGGTGATCTCCTGGGAGTCCCTGGCCTTCCAGCCCGAGTTCACGGCGACGGCGTCCAACATCGGCTACTGCTGGTGGAGCCACGACATCGGCGGGCACACGCGCGGCGTGCGTGACGACGAGCTGGCGACGCGGTGGGTGCAGTACGGCGTCTTCTCGCCGATCATGCGGCTGCACTCGGCGAACAACCCGTTCATCCGCAAGGAGCCGTGGGTCTTCCCCGCGGAGCACCGGCAGGCGATGGGCGACGCGCTGCGGCTCCGGCACCGTCTGGTCCCGTACCTGCACACGATGAACCACCGGGCGGCGGACGGCACGCCGCTCGTCCGGCCCATGTACCACCTGGAGCCGCACCGCCGCGAGGCGTACGGGGTGCCGAACGAGTACGCCTTCGGGTCCGAGCTGCTCGTGGCCCCCGTCGTGACGCCCCGCAGCGGTGTCTCGCTGCTCAGCCGCACCCGGGCGTGGCTGCCGGTCGGCCGGTGGACGGACGTCTTCACCGGCGCCGTCTACGCGGGTGACCGCCACGTCGAGCTGCACCGGTCGATCGACTCGGTGCCGGTGCTGCTGCGCGCGGGCGGCATCCTGCCGCTGGCCGCCGCGACCGAGCGGGACGCGACGCGCAACCCGGAGGCGCTCGAGGTGCTCGTCGCGCCGGGCGCGTCCGGCCGGTTCGACCTGGCCGAGGACGCCGAGGACGACCGCGAGGCGACGGACGGGTCCGCGGCGACGACGTCGCTGCACTGGGACGACGACCGCCGCGAGCTGCGGGTGGGCGCCGTCGCGGGACGCGCCGACGTCGTGCCCGCGAGCCGCACGTGGACGATCACCTTCCTCGCGCTGCTCCCCGGCGCGGAGGTCACGGTGGACGGCGTCGTCGTGCCGGTGACGGGCGAGGACGGCCGGTGGAGCGTGTCGTTCACCGCGCCGTCCGCCACCGGCGCCGTCGTGCGGGTCGGTGCGCCGCTGCGCGTGGGCGTCGACCCCCGGGAGGCCGTCCGCGCCGTGCTGGAGCAGGCGCAGACGGCGAACCCGGCGAAGCTCGACGCGTGGGAGGTCGTCAGCAGCGGGCGCAGCACCGTGGAGCGGATCGCCGAGCTGGGCACGGTGGACCTGCACGAGGACGTGCGCGACGCCGTCGTGGAGCTCCTCGCGACCGTGGTGGACGCGCCGGCCTGAGCAGACGGCCCGGTCCTGGCCGAGGGGTACGCCTCAGCGAGGACCGGGCTCGCTGCCGGGTTCGCGAGCAGGCTCGGGGGCGCTCTCGCGGACCAGGAGCTGGTGGCCGACGGTGACGTGCCGGCCGGGCGTGGTGAGCCCGTCGATGCGTTCGAGGAGCAGGTCGAGCGCCCGGGTCGCGAGCGCGTGCGTGTCCGGGGCGACGCTGGTGAGGCTCGGGACGGTGCTCGCGGTCAGGACGGTGGCGTCCCACCCGACGACGGCGACGTCGCCCGGCACGTCGTAGCCGCGGACACGCAGGGCGCGGAGCGCGCCGATCGCCGCGAGGTCGTCGCGGCACAGCAGCCCGTCGACGACGAGGCCGGCGTCGAGCGCCGCCCCCAGCGCCTCCTCCGCACCGATCGCGTCGCCCTCGCCACGGGCCACGAGCAGGGACGCGTCGTAGGCGTGGCCCGCGCGTTCCAGCCCCGCCCGGTACCCGTCGAGCCGCAGCGCCGACGTGTACGACCACGGTCCCGTCTCGTGACCGAGGAAGCCGATCCGGCGGCGCCCGAGCCCCACGAGGTGCGCGACGGCGTCCGCGGCGGCCGCCTCGTTGTCGATGGCGACCTGGTCGGCGCCCGACGGCTGGGGGTCCTCGCCGAGGAAGACGAGGGGGGTGTCCTCCCGGAACGCCTCCAGGTCGGTGGCGCGCAGCGCCTGCGGGTGCACCACCACGCCGTCGACGATGCCGGCCTCGCGGTCGCGCAGGACGGCGCGCTCGCCCTCCGGGGTGCCCCCGGTCTCCTCGAGCAGCAGCCGGTAGCCGCGCGCCTCGCAGACGCGGGCGAAGACGTGCGCCAGCTCCGCGAAGTACGGTCGGCGCAGGTCGGGGAACGCGAGGGCGAGCATGCTCGACCGGCCGGTGGCGAGGCTGCGGCCGCGCAGGTTGGGCCGGTAGCCGAGCTCGTCGATCGCGGCCCGCACCCGTTCGCGCATCCCCGGGCTGACGTGCTGGTAGTCGCGCACGACGTTGGACACCGTCTTCATCGACACGCCCGCGTGCGCCGCGACGTCCTGGAGCGTCACTCTCTTCACGGGGATCACCGTAGCGTCCGAGCAGCACGGTTTACAGCGCTGTATAGTCGCGCCGTGGACACGACGACCCTCGCGGCAGCCACCGCCGGCCCCGCGCTCGACCGCCTCCCGCTCGCCTCCCGCCAGGACGGCACCTACCCCCGGCCGCAGCTGATGCGCGCCGGGTGGGCCTCGCTCGACGGGGTGTGGGCCTTCCGGCACGACGACGCCGACGAGGGCCTCGCCTCCGGCTGGGCGTCCGGCCTCGGCGCCAGCCGCGACATCACCGTGCCGTTCCCGCCGGAGTCGCCCGCGTCGGGCGTCGCGGAGCCCGGCTTCCACCCGGTCGTCTGGTACGCGCGCACGATCCGCCCGGCCGACCTCGAGGCCGCCGGCCGGTCCGCCGCCGCCCCGCGCGTCCTGCTGCACCTCGGTGCGGTCGACTACCGCGCGTCCGTGTGGGTCGACGGCGCGCTCGTCGGCGAGCACGAGGGCGGCCACACCCCCTTCACCCTCGACCTCACCGCGCACGTCGCGGACGACGCCGAGCACCAGCTGGTGGTCCGCGCCGAGGACGACCCCCACGACCTCACCCAGCCGCGCGGCAAGCAGGACTGGCACGAGGACGCCCACGCCATCTGGTACCGCCGGACCACCGGCATCTGGCAGACCGTGTGGCTGGAGGCGGTACCCACCACGAGCATCGACCACCTGCGCTGGCTCCCCGCCGGGCCGGCCGCCGTCGACCTCACCGTCCGGCTGCGCGGTGCGGTGCCCGCAGGGACGCGGGTGCGTGTCGCGCTCCGGTTCGACGAGCGCGACGAGGACCTCGGCACCGTGGAGGTCACGACCGCCCGGGCGTCGTCCGTCGTGGACCTCAGCGTCCCGATCGCCCGGCAGCGCAACGGCCAGGCGGAGGACGAGCTCACCTGGTCGCCCGAGCGTCCCCGCCTCGTGGACGCCGTCGTGTCCCTGCACGACGCCGACGGTGCGACCCTCGACGCGGTCTCGTCCTACCTGGGCGTGCGGAGCCTCGGCGTCGCCCGCGGGGCGTTCCTCCTCAACGGCTACCCCTACGACGTGCGCTCGGTGCTCAACCAGGGCTACTGGCCCGACAGCCACCTGACGGCCCCCTCGGCGGACGCCCTGCGCCGCGAGGCCGAGCTCGTCAAGGAGCTCGGGTTCAACGCCTGCCGCATCCACCAGAAGATCGAGGACCCCCGCTTCCTGTACTGGGCGGACCGGCTCGGCATCCTCGTGTGGGGCGAGACCCCCGGGGCGTACGAGTTCTCGCCCACGGCGGTGCAGCGGCTGACCCGCGAGTGGATGGAGGCCGTCGACCGTGACGTCTCGCACCCCTCCATCGTCACGTGGGTGCCGTTCAACGAGTCGTGGGGCGTGCAGCACGTCGCCGACGACCCGGCGCAGCAGGCGTACTCCCGGGCGCTGACCGACCTCACGCGCGCCCTCGACCCCTCCCGCCCCGTGATCTCCAACGACGGGTGGGAGCAGCAGAACACCGACATCCTCACCGTGCACGACTACGAGGGGGACGGCGCGGTCCTCGCCGGCACCTACGCCGACGACGCCGCGCGCGAGCGGATCGTCACCGGCATCGCCCCGTCCGGGCGCCGCCAGCTCGTCGGCGGCTGGGCCGACGCCGGGCAGCCGGTGATGCTCACCGAGTTCGGCGGCGTCAACTACCAGACCGGCGACGTGCGCGCGGACGGCTGGGGCTACACGGCCGCGCAGGACGGCGACGACTGGGTCGCGCGGATCACGGCGCTCTACGACGCCGTCCGGGCGAGCAGCTTCCTCGCCGGGTCCTGCTGGACGCAGCTCACCGACACGATGCAGGAGACCAACGGCCTCCTGACCGCCGGGCGCGAGCCCAAGGTCCCGGTCGAGCGGATCCGGCGCGCCGTGACGGGGGAGCGGTGACCGTCGACGCCCTGGACCGGGAGATCTGCGCGGCCGCCTGGGACGGTCCGGGCGGCGAGCCCGGGGCCGTCGCACCGCCGGTCTTCCAGACCAGCCTGTTCACCAAGCCCACGTTCGGGGAGTTCGTGCGGCAGCAGGCGGCCGAGCACGAGAACTTCGTCTACAGCCGCGGCACCAACCCGACCGTCGCGTTCCTCGAGCGGCAGCTCGCCCTGCTGGAGCGGGGCGAGGCGGCCAAGTGCTTCGGCTCCGGGATGGGCGCGGTCGGCGCGGTGCTCGGCGGGCTGCTGAGCGCCGGCGACCACGTGCTGTTCGTCAACAACGTCTACGGCCCCACCCTGGAGCTCGCGCGGCACCTGGAGCGGTTCGGCGTCGAGCACTCGGTCGTGACCGACCCGCGTGCCGACCTCGCGGAGCACCTGCGGGACAACACGGCCCTGGTGTACGTGGAGAGCCCCGGCACGATGCTCATGCGGCTCGTGGACCTCCGCGCGCTGACGGCGCTCGCCCGCAGCCGCGGGATCCGCACCGCGATCGACAACACCTGGTCGACGCCGCTGTTCCAGAAGCCGCTCGAGCTCGGCGTCGACCTCGTGATCCACTCGCTCACGAAGTACGTGGGCGGGCACTCCGACGTCACCGGGGGAGCGGTGGTCGGCTCGGCCGAGCTGGTCCGTGAGGTCTTCTACCGCGGGCACCAGCTCTTCGGGTCCGTGATGTCGGCGATGGAGGCGTCGCTGGTCCTGCGCGGGCTGCGCACCCTGCCCGTGCGGATGGCGCAGCACCAGGAGAACGCCTTGCGCGTCGTCGAGCACCTGCAGCGGCAGGCTGCGGTGGCCGCCGTGCACCACCCGTACGCCGACCCCGGCCCGGACGCCGAGCTCGTCCGTCCGCAGCTCAGGGGATTCTCCGGGCTGCTCAGCCTCGAGCTGCGGGACGGCACGTTCGACGCCGTGTCACGGTTCGTCGACGCCCTGCGGGTGTTCCGCATCGGCGTGAGCTGGGGCGGCTACGAGAGCCTGGTCAGCTCGCCCGTGCGGGCGGACAACGCAGAACGGCTGCGGGCGGACGGGCTCCCGGCAGGGCTGGTCCGGCTGTCCGTCGGGCTCGAGGGCGCGGACGTCCAGGTCGACGACCTCGACCGCGCGCTCGCCGCGATCTGACGGCGGCCCGCCCACCGGCGGGCCGCCCGATCAGCGTCGCGTCAGCAGGATGACCGGGAGCTCCCGGTCCGTCTTCTGGGCGTAGCCGGCGAACCCGGGTGCCGTCGCCGTGATCCGCTCCCAGGCGGCCGCGCGCTCGGCGCCGTGCAGCTCGGTGGCCGAGACGGCGAGCTTCTCGCCGGCGGTCTCGACCGTCACGCGATCGGGGTGGGCCGCAAGGTTGAGGTACCACGCGGGGTTGCTCGCAGCGCCCGCCGCCGACGCCACCACGAACCAGCCGCCGTCGTCGCTCGGGAACGAGGCGACCGGCACGGGCCGCTCCTGGCCGCTCTTGCGGCCGATCGTCGTGAGGACGATCGCGTCCCCGCCCCCGGCGCGGCCGCCCTTGCGACGGATCCGGCTCGCCATCCTGCGGTTGATCCAGGCGAGGACGGGGCCGCGCGGCTGTCGCGCGCCGCGCGTGCCCTGGGGGTGGGTGAAGGTCATGGCCCTGAACGTAGACCTGCCTACGGACATCGGACAGGGGGCACCGGCAGGCGCCGGTGGCGTCCATCAGTCGGCCAGCGGGTGAAATTTCGCGCCACGACTGATTTCGACGGGCACACGTCCCGCCCGCCTGAATACGATCCGCGCAGCCCCTCCATCACCCGAAAGGTTCCTCATGCGCCTTCTGTCCAAGCTCGCGGTCACCACGGTGGCGGCCGCGTCGCTGCTGCTCGGCACCGCCGTCGTGCCGGCGTCGGCCGCGACCGCCCCGCCGATCAACGTGACCTCCATCAAGGTCACGCCGTCCAACGGGAGCATCGCGACCAACTCCGCGACCAAGTACTACGACGTGCGGACGGCCGTGAAGGTCGGTGACGTCAGCGCCTGGGGCGAGTACTGGTGGGCGGACATCTACGCCGACGTGTACCGGGGCAGCCACCGGGTGGCGTCCCGGGTCAAGCTGGGTGTCGTCGCGTCCCAGAACTACAAGAGCCTGGACGGCTACATCGTCGCCAAGAACCGGTGGGGCCGTGGCGACTTCAAGGTGAAGAACATCCGCGCCCTCGTCGACACCTACGGCACCACCGCGAAGGACGTCCTCGTCCGGGACGGCGCCTACACGGGCGGCGCGTTCAAGATGCGGTCCGCGATCGACGGCAAGCTCAAGTACCACAACGCGATCCGCGTGACGGCGAGCGGCAGCCACAAGACCGTGAAGATCGGCATCCGCCGGTACACGCCGAGCGGCTGGAACGCGTACTCCTACGCCAAGGTCAAGATCCAGTACAAGACCTCCAGCGGCTGGAAGACCCGCAAGACCGTCACGCTGAACAGCGAGGGTCTCAAGACCTACAAGTTCACGACGTCGCACCGGTACAAGTACCGCCTGTCGATCGCGCCGACCACCAAGGTCGCCGGCGGCACGACCACCCCGAGCTCGCGCATCTGACGCTCGGGCGCCACGACGAGGGCCTCCGGCCCGGGGACGTCCCCGGGCCGGAGGCCCTTCGTGTGCTCGGTGTGCTGCTCGGTGTCGTGCTGAGGGCGGTCAGCCCATCTGCGCGACGGCGTCCGTCCACTCCCAGTGCCAGGGCTCGTACTTCGAGCCGCCCGGCCGGGCCCAGTCGGGGTTGTCCCACCCGTACGTGGGGGCGTTCGCGGCCAGCCAGGCCCACCGGGCGCCCGCGTACGTCTCGGGGCAGATGTCGACGGCGAGGCCCCAGCCGTGGTTGGACGTGCCGGGCGGGGCGGCGAGGTAGCCCTTGGCGGCCTTGGTCGCGACCTGCTGGGAGTAGGAGCGGAAGCCGTCCGTGATGCACATCGGCTCGCCCCACGCGGCCTGGTAGGCCTCGTTGAGCTGGGCGAGCGCCACGGCCGCGTCCGCGCGGACCTGCGTGTGCCCGTCCCACAGGGTGCAGAGCTCGGTGGCGGCGATCAGGCCGTTGCTGCCCGCCCCGGTCGCCACGCCGGAGCACCCGGGCAGCACCGGGGGTGCTTCCTCGATCTCGCCGCCGTCGAGGGTCTCGACCGACATCGTCGCCTTGTCCGAGACGGTGATCTGCGCGCCGCCCTTCACCGTCTTCTTCACCGCGCCGGCCTGCACGCCGGCCTTCGCCCCGGAGGTCCGTGCCCCGCTGCGCGAGGCAGCGTCGTCGCGGCCGTCGACGGCGGCGGCCGCCGCTTCGGTGATCGACTCGAGCGCGCCCGTCGTGGGCTGGTCGTCCGTCTCGGGGGCACCGGCCTGGGGCGCGATGGCGGTGAGCGTCGTCGTCGTGGCGACGGCGACCGTCAGCCCGACGCCGAGGCTCGTCCAGCGGCTCGGCGTACGGGCCTTGCGGGCCGGCTTGCGCGTCGTAGCGCGTGCGGGGGCGCGGCCGGCGGGGCGACCGGCGTCCGCCGCGCGGGCCGACCCGAACACGTGGGCGTGCGGGAAGACGGGCGCGGGTGCCGGGGGCAGGACGGGCTCGGCGGGCCGGACGGGCTCGGCGGACCGGACGGGCTCGGCGGACCGGACCGGCTCGGGAGGTCGCACGGGCTCGGGGTGCGGGGCAGGTGCGGGGAGCCGCACGGGTCGAGGTGCCGGCGTCAGCCGGGGCAGCGGGGTCTCCGCCGCGGGGGGCCCGGCGGGGGCGGCGACGGAGCGGCTGCGACCACCGCGGCCGGGGTCGCGACGGCTGGGGTACGTCCGCGTGGGCGGGGCCGCGGCAGGCGCGGGGTGGATGGTCGTCATCGTGACCGCTCGTCCGCGCGCGGGGAGCAGGGGGCGCCGCGCCGCGCGGTGTCCCGAAGAACCTGGGGTGACATGCGACCTCTCTTGTTGCCTGGACCGCCGCGCCGAAGGTACCTCACCACCAGCGACAAGTCACGAAACGGTCACGGCAGGAGGTGGCCGTCCGGGCGCGCCGGCCACGGTCGGGGCGTCGGGAGTCCTGCGGGATCAGCGTGCCGGGCCTAGCGTCGGACCATGAGCAAGGACATCGACCGCACCGAGAAGAGCGGCGGCAAGGCCGCCAAGATCCTGTACCGGCCGGTGGGGATCGTGAGCTCGATCGTCGGCGGGATCGTGGCAGGTCAGGTCTTCAAGCAGGTGTACAAGCGCGTCGCGCCCGGCCATCCCGACGACGCGCCCACGCCCCTGCAGTCCGAGTACCGCTTCCGGGAGGTCGTGCTCGCCGCGTTGCTGCAGGGCGCGATCTTCTCCGTCGTGAAGGCGGTCATCGACCGCGGCGGGGCGCGCGCCTTCGAGCGGTGGACGGGGGAGTGGCCGGGCGACTGAGCCGCCCGGCCGCCGCCGTCCCGCGTCGTCACCAGTCCGCGGGACGGGTGTCCTTGCCGTCGAGCCACAGCCGGTCGCTCGCGTCGCTGTGCGACCCGCCGGACCCGACGTGCTTGGAGGGGATCCGGTCGCCCTTGATGATCACGTGCGCCACCGCCTGGGCGTGGCCGTGGCCGATCCCGTAGGTCTCCTTGAGCCAGGTGATCACCGGCATCGTCTTGCTGTCCGGCCCGAACCCCTGCTCGGCGGCGGCGTCGACGAGCTGGCGGGGCGTGAGGCCCGTGCGGGTCTCGACGTTGTCGAGGTATGCCTGGAACGACATCAGTGGGCCTCCGTCTCGTCGTGCATGGTCTCGTCCTGCTTGTCCTGCTGGATCATCGTGGCAGAGGCGTGGATGCACATCATGCGCAGCACTCCGGCGCCCGTGTTGGTGAAGCCGTGCCACACGTCCGGTCCGACGACGGCGGTGTCGCCGGCGCGGGCGACGACCGTGCGGTCGTCGATGCGGATCGTCGCCTCCCCCTCCAGCACCGACCACGTCTCCGTGTAGGGGTGGCGGTGCAGGTCCGGGCCCTGGCCCGGGTCGTTCGTGACGAGGAAGAACGAGACGCCCGAGCCGTGCTGCCGCCCCTCGAAGCGGAGCGTGCGCGAGCCGGGGATGCGGATCGTGTCGGCGGTGACCACCGCGGTCATGGGTGTGCTCCTTCGGTCGGTCGACGTCGCGGGCCGTGCTGCGACGGGACCAGCCTCGTGACGGTGCCGGCGCGGGACGAGCGTTTCGACGTGCGTCGAAAGGTCAGGCGCTATTCATTGACACGGTGAAGGAATGGGCGCCAGGGTACGAGGGTGCAGCGCCGCGCAGACGTCCCTCGCCTCGGCTCGCTCGGGCCTTCCGCCCGAGCGGTGGTGCGCACCCTCCTGCTGGCCGGCCCGCTGTCCCGCGCGGAGCTCGCCCGGCGACTCGAGCGCTCCCCGGCCAGCCTCACCAAGATCACGCAGCCGCTGCTGGCCGCAGGCCTGATCAGTGAGGACACCGCCCCCGCCGCGGAGAGCCCCGGCCGGCCGGGCGCCCCCCTCGCGCTGCGCGCCGCGCGCCACCGGTTCCTCGGCGTCAAGGTCACCTCGGACGAGGTGTACGCGGTCCGCACGGACGCCACCGGGCGCGTCGAGGCCTCGCGGCACCGTCCCCTGGCCGACGTCGAGCAGGCCACCGTCGTCCGGCAGATTGTTGAACTGGTGAAGGAACTCGCCGGCCAGCACGAGATCGAGGCGCTCGGGATCGGCCTGGCCGGCCAGATGTCCCGGTTCGACGACACCGTGCGCGCCAACCCGTTCCTCGGCTGGGACCAGGTGCCGCTGGCCGGCGTCCTGGAGGAGGCCACCGGGATCCCCACCGTGCTCAGCGAGGACGCCCGCGCGCTGACCGCCGGGGTCCAGTGGTCCGGCCCGGGCCGCGGGATGAGCGACCTCGCGGTCCTGACCGTCGGCGTCGGCGTGGGCCTGGGCATCGTCCTCGACGACCGGGTGCTCGCCGGGCCGACGGGCCGGGTGGGCAGGATCGGGCACGTGCGCGTCTCCGACTCCGGCCCGCTGTGCGGGCACGGACATCGCGGCTGCGCCTCGGCGTTCCTCACCACGGCGGCCATCACCCAGGCCGTCGGCGTGCCGCACGGCCGGTCCGACGTCGACCTCGAGACCGCCATCGCGCTCGCGGACGAGGGCGACCCGGTCGCCCTGCGCGTCTTCCACGACGCCGGCCACGCCCTGGGGGTGCTGGTCGCCCAGCTCGTGAACATCCTCGGTCTGCCCGCGGTGATCCTCGCCGGCGACGGGCTCGGGATGCTCGCCCACGCCCGGACCGCCATGGACGCCGCCGTCGCCCAGCACCTCGACCCGAACGCCACCCCACCGACGGTCGTGGCCTTCTCGTCCGGGTTCGACGAGTGGGCCCGCGGCGCGGCGGTCGTCGCCTGCCAGTGGATGCTCGTCGACCCGCCCGCACCCGCCGGACCGGCACGCGGCACCCGCACCTGACCACCCAGCACCTGACCACCCAGCACCTGACGCACGGCACCTGACACACCCGCCACACCAGGAGGCACCGTTGTCCGCACTTCCCCTCGACCCGACCGCCCCGCTCACCCCGGACGCCGGGTCGATCAGCATCGGCATCGTCGGCGCCGGCCAGTTCTCCCGCAGCTTCGCGACGCTCTGGGACCTGCACCCCAACGTCGACCGGCTCACGATCACCGACCTCGTCCCCGAGCGGGCCAAGGCGCTGGCGGACCGCTACGAGCGCGCCACCGTCGTCGACAGCTTCGAGGAGATGCTCGACTCGGACGTCGACGCGGTCGCGATCTTCACCCAGCGGTGGACGCACGCGCCGCTCGTGCTCGCCGCGCTGGAGGCGGGCAAGCACGTCTACTCGGCGGTGCCGATGGCCACCGAGCTCACCGACATCGAGGCGATCATCGCCGCCGTCGAACGCACCGGGCTCACCTACATGATGGGCGAGACGAGCTACTACAACCCCGCCACCGTCTTCATCCGGCAGAAGGTGCGCGAAGGCGCCCTCGGCCAGGTGTTCTACGCCGAGGGCGACTACGTCCACGACATGGACCTCGGGTTCTACGCCGCCTACCAGTACAGCGGCGGGGAGAACTGGAAGGCCACCGCCAGCTACCCGCCCATGCTCTACCCGACGCACGCGATCGGCGGCGTCCTCGGCGCTCTGCCCACCCGCGCCGTCAGCGTGAGCTGCATCGGCGTCGAGGACCAGCGCGGCGACGGCGTGTTCGACCGCGAGGTCAGCCAGTTCGGGAACAGCTTCTCCAACGCCACGGCGCTGTTCGAGCTGTCCGACGGCGGCGCGATGCGCACCAACGAGATGCGCCGGGTGGGCTACCCCTCCCACATCCGGGAGTCCCGGTTCCGCTTCTTCGGCACCGAGGCCAGCTTCGAACAGCTCGCCCACCAGAGCGTCTGGAACGACAAGGAGACCTCCACGGACCTCTCCGCCGACTTCGTCCCCGTCCGCGGCGGCGCCGACGAGGCGGACCTCGCCGACGTGGACCCGGCGCTGCGCGAGGCGTTCACGTCCGGGTCTGCACCGGTCCACGACCGGACGCGGCTGCCCGCCACCTACGCCGACGCGCCGAACGGCCACGAGGGCGCGCACCACTTCCTCGCCGACGACTTCGTGCGCGGCGTGGTCAGCGGCGAGCACCCGCCCGTGGACGCCTGGCGGTCCGCGCTGTTCACCGCCCCCGGCATCGTGGCGCACGCCTCGGCGCTCGCGGGCGGCGAGCGACTGCCCATCCCGGACTTCGGGAGCGGGCCCGCGCGGGACTGAGAGCCCGCGCACCGGCTGAGCACCACCGGCCCGGCGTCGTCGACGACGCCGGGCCGTCCCGAGCACCGCTTGCAACGACGCAAGGAGGTACATCGATGTCTGCCCCGACCGCCCCGACAGCACCGGCGGCCCCGACCGCACCACCCCCGCCGGCACCCCGACGAGCGCAGGGGAGGCGCCGCCGCGACGACACGCGCCTCGCCCTGCTGTTCATCCTGCCGGCCACGATCGGCCTGCTGGTCTTCTACTTCTGGCCGCTGGTCCGCGGCGTCTGGCTGAGCTTCACCTCCTGGGACCTGCTCAGCCCCGCCGAGTTCGTCGGCCTGGACAACTACCGCGCCATGGTGGCGGACCCGGTGTTCTGGAACGCGGTCCGCGTCACGCTGCTGTACGTCGTGATCAACATCGGGTTGCAGACCGTCGTGGCCCTGGTCCTCGCGGTGCTCATGCAGCGGCTCAGCCGCTCCACGCTGCTGCGCTCGCTCGTGCTGGCGCCGTACCTCGTCTCGAACGTGGTCGCGGCCCTCGTGTTCCTGTGGATCCTCGACTACCAGCTGGGCATCGGCAACCAGGTCCTGGAGTGGATGGGGCTGGACCGGATCGGCTTCTTCACCTCCGAGGCCTGGGCCATCCCGACCATCGCGGTGGTGAACGTCTGGCGGCACATGGGCTACACCGCCCTGCTGATCTTCGCCGGGCTCCAGACCATCCCGCAGAGCACCTACGAGGCGGCCCGGGTGGACGGCGCCTCCGAGCCGCGGATGTTCTTCGGCATCACACTGCCGTTGCTGCGACCCATCCTCGGCCTGGTGCTGATCATCTCGGTGATCGGCTCGTTCCAGGTCTTCGACACCGTGGCCGTCACGACCGACGGAGGTCCGGTGGACGCCAGCCGGGTGCTGCAGCTCTACATCTACGACAAGGCGTTCGGGCAGTTCGACTTCGGCTACGCGTCCGCGCTGAGCGTCGCGCTGCTGCTGATCCTGGTGGTCGTCACCTTCTTCCAGTACCGCATGACGCGGGCCGGCCAGACGGACCTGAGCTAGGGAGGCGGCACCCATGACCGAGACCACGACGGCACCCGTCGAACCCCTGACCACCGGCGTCCTCGCCCCGCCCGACGGGACGGAGCGGCGCCGGCGCCGCCGCCCGCCCAGCATCGGCCGGGTGCTGGCCTGGGCGGTGATGATCCTGCTGCTGCTCGTCACCCTGTTCCCCTTCTACTGGATGCTGCGCACGGCCCTGTCCAGCAACGGGGCCCTGTACGCGAACTCCACCTCCCTGCTGCCGGTCGGCTTCAGCTGGGGCGGCTTCGAGCGGGTCTTCGGGCTCCAGAGCACCGAGGAGGCGATCGCCCAGGGCGGGTCCGGCGCGTCCATCGACTTCTGGCTCTACCTGCGGAACTCGGTGGTGGTGGCCACGGTGGTCACCGCCTGCCAGGTGTTCTTCTCCGCGATGGCCGCCTACGCGTTCTCCCGGCTGCACTGGCGGGGACGCGACGCGGTGTTCAGCGTCTTCCTGCTGTCGCTGATGGTGCCCGCGATCTTCACCCTGCTGCCGAACTTCGTCCTGGTCCGCGAGCTGGGGCTCATCGACACGCTGCTCGGCATCATGCTGCCGGGGCTGTTCATGACCCCGTTCGCCATCTTCTTCCTGCGGCAGTTCTTCATGAACGTCTCCACGGAGGTGGAGGAGGCCGCGCTGATCGACGGGGCCAGCAAGGTCCGGGTGTTCTTCGCGGTGATCGTCCCGATGTCGGTGGCACCGATCGCGACCATCGCGATCCTCACCTACATCGGCTCCTGGAACGACTACTTCTGGCCGCTGATGGTCTCCTACACCGACGACTCGCGGGTGCTCACGGTGGCCCTGGGGAACTTCAACGCGCAGACCCCGCAGACGGGGCCGGACTGGGCCGGGCTGATGGCCGCGACCCTGGTGGCCGCGCTGCCGATGATCCTGCTCTTCGTCGTCTTCGCGAGACGGATCGTCAACTCCATCGGCTTCAACGGGATCAAGTGAGGCGGCGCACCGTGCAGCACACACGTCGAAAGACCGCGGCCCTGGCCGCGGCCCTGACCGCCGGCACCCTCGTCGTCGCCGGGTGCGCGGCACCCGGCTCCCCGGACGACTCCGTCGTCGTGGACTACTGGCTCTGGGACGCCAACCAGCTGCCCGCGTACCAGCGGTGCGCGGACGCCTTCGAGGAGCAGAACCCGGACCTGAAGGTGCGGATCAGCCAGTACGGCTGGAACGACTACTGGCGCAAGCTCACGGCAGGGTTCGTGGCCGGCGCCGGTCCGGACGTGTTCACCGACCACCTCACCCAGTACCCCGGCTTCGCCAAGCGCGGGTTGCTGCGGGACCTGAACACCCTGGACGCCACCGCCGACGTCGACTACGGCGGCTTCCAGGAGGGGCTCGCGGACCTGTGGGTAGGGCAGGACGGCGCCCAGTACGGCATGCCCAAGGACTTCGACACCGTCGCCCTGTTCTACGACAAGAACGTGGTCGCCGACGCGGGGATGAGCCCGGCGGACCTCGACGGCCTCGACTGGAACCCGCAGGACGGCGGCAGCTTCGAGAAGGTCCTCGCCCACCTGAGCGTGGACGAGAACGGGGTCCGCGGCGACGAGAAGGGGTTCGACCCCGACCACGTGGCCGTGTACGGGCTCGCGTCGAACGGGTCCGGGGGCACCTCCGGGCAGACGGCGTGGTCCTGGCTCGCGGGAGCGACCGGCTGGACGTTCACCGACAAGGACGTGTGGGGCACCGAGTACCACTTCGACGACCCGCGGGTCCAGGCGTCGCTGAAGTGGCTGTTCGGGCTGGTGGACAAGGGGTTCATGGCGCCGTACGAAGAGGTGGGCACCGAGCCGAACCCGCAGCAGGCCCTCGGTTCCGGCCGGGCCGCGATCTCCGCGAACGGGTCGTGGATGCTCGGCACCTACGCCAACCTCGAGGGCGTCGACCTCGGCATCGCGTCCCTGCCGAGCGGTCCCGTCGGCCACCCGGTGTCCATGTACAACGGGCTCGCCGACTCGATCAGCGCCCAGTCGCCGGATCCTGAGGAGGCAGCCCGCTGGGTGGCGTTCCTCGGGTCGGACGACTGCCAGCGCATCGTGGGAGAGGCCGGCGTCGTCTTCCCCGCCCGGCCCGTCGGCACCGAGGCCGCGATCAAGGCCTTCGGCGAGCGCGGCCTGGACGTCTCGGTGTTCACGGACCTGGTGGAGAAGAAGCAGACGCTGTTCTTCCCGGTGACCGAGCAGTTCGGCGCGATCGACTCGATCATGACGCCGATCATGGACGAGATCTACATCGGCGACCGGGACGTCTCCACGCTCACGGAGGTGAACGACCAGGTCAACGACATGCTGAGGTGACGGACGACGGACGGCTACGGTGGCGGCGTGCCCCGCCACCGCAGCCGGAACGTCGTGGAGTTCCGCCTCGCCCCCGACGACGTCTCCGCGATCCGCTTCGGCATCTCGCCCGGCCACGAGCTCGCGCACGCGGTGCGCGTGCTCGGCCGGCCGCAGTACCACCCCCTGCAGTGGGGGTGGCTGCGCCGGGCGCGCGGCCAGGTGCCGGGGCGCGCGTTCGAGCTGCTGCGCCTGCTCGTCGGGCCCGACGGCTACATGCCCGACTTCCTCACCTCCACGCCCGGCTGGGACCTCGGCCCCGACGAGGAGGTGGCGCGGCTGCGGGAGGCCGACCTCGGGCCGGTGCGGGTCGACCTCCTCAAGCGCGTGGACCGCACCGAGGGTGCGGAGCAGCGGGTGCTACGGGCCCTCGCCGACGACCCCGAGCGGTCCCGGGCGCTCGCCGCCGACGCCTGGAGCCAGGTGTGGGACGCGGTCCTCGCCCCGTTCTGGCCCCCGCTCGAACGACTGCTGCGCGCGGACATCGGCGCGCGCTCGCGCCGGATCACGACCCACGGGCTGGGGGCCATGGTCGACACCCTGCACGAGGCCGTGACGTGGGCCCCCGACGCCGTGCAGGTGCGCCTGCGGCTGCACGGCGAGGAGCTCGACTGCGCCGGCGGCGGCCTCGTCCTCGTGCCGTCGGTGATGGCGCCGCGATGCTCGGTCGTGACCGAGCCGCCCGCCCAGCCCACGCTCTTCTACCCGGCGCTGGGGATCTCCGAACGGTGGGCCGACGACGGCCCGGGCACGTCCGGGGCGCTCGTGGAGCTCCTCGGCGCCGGCCGCGCAGGGGTGCTGCTGGCCCTGGCCGGGCCGCTGTCCACGAGCGAGGTGGCGGCGGCCGGCGGGCTCGCGATCTCGACGGCGTCCCACCACCTGTCGCTGCTGCGCGCGGCGCGGCTGGTCGACTCGCACCGCGAGGGCCCGCGCGTGCTCCACGTGCGCACGCCCCTCGGGGAGGCGCTCGTCGGGGCGTGACCTCGGCCAGCGGGGGGCGGCGCGATGCCCCGGCCGGCACGCCGGACGGGCGCGATAGGTTCGCCCGATGCGCCGTCCCGCCCCCCTCCCGTCGCCGCCCCTCGCCCGCGTCCCGGGGTTCCGGCCGCTGCTGGCGATGTCGGCGCTGGGATTCTCCGGGTACGCGCTGCTGCTGCCGTCCGTGCCGCTGTGGGCGGTGCGCGGCGGGGCGGGGGAGGGCGGCGCGGGTCTGGTCAACGCCGTGCTCATGCTGGCCACCGTCCTCACGCAGACCACGGTGCCGTGGCTGCTGCGACGCGTGGGGTGGCGGCCGACGATGGTGGCCGGCGTCGTGCTGCTGGGTGTGCCGTCGTTGCTGCTCATGGCCTCCGACCAGCTGAGCTGGGTCCTCGCGCTGTCCGCGGTGCGCGGCACCGGCTTCGCCGTGCTGACCGTGTGCGGGTCGTCCGCCGTCGCCGCGCTCGTGGACGGGCCGCGGCACGGACGGGCGATCGGCCTGTACGGGCTGTCCATCGCGTTCCCGCAGCTCGTGCTGGTGCCCGGCGCGGCATGGGTCGCCGAGACGCTCGACTTCCGGGTGGTGTTCGCGCTGGGTGCGCTGCCGGTGCTCGCGGTGCCGTTCGCGGCGCTGCTGGGGCGACGGCTCGACGCGGCGGCGTCCGCCGCCCGGGCCCACGATGCCGGACTTGGTGACCGCTCCGACGCTGGTGCCGGCGCCGGACCGGGGACGGCCGGGACCCTGCTGGCGCTGGTCCTGCCGTCGCTCGTGCTCCTCGCGGTGACGACGCCGGGCGGAGCGCTCCTGACGTTCGCCCCGCAGTTCGCCGGAGGCACGAGCGCCGCCGTCGCCGGACTGCTCGGGTTCACGGCGGCGACCGCGCTGGCGCGCTGGGGCGTGGGCGGCCTCGCCGACCGGCACGGTCCGCGCGTCTTCCTCGCGCCGCTCCTCGTCGTCTGCGCGGGCGGGCTGACGGTGTGCGCGGTGGCGATCGCCGACGGCGGGGCCCGGCCGGTGCTGCTCGTGCTGGGGATGACGGCCGTCGGCGTCGCCTACGGCAGCCTGCAGAACCTGACGCTCGTCGCCGCGTTCGCCGCCGTGCCGGCGCGGCACCACGCCACGGCCAGCGCCGTGTGGAACATCGGGTTCGACGCCGGCACCGGGCTCGGGTCGCTCGTGGTCGGCTTCGTCGCCGCGGGGACCAGCTTCGCCGTGGGCCTGCTGACCACGGCGGTGGTGTGCGCCGTGGTCGCGGTCGTCGTGCTGCTCGCGCGTCCGCGGACGGGCGGGGCGGCGACGGCCGCGGGTACCGGCTGACCGCGGGGGCCCTCGTGGTGCACGATGGGGGAGGACGTCGACGAGCGGAGGCCGAGATGGGCAAGCAGCACGACACCCAGCACGCTGAGGAGCACGGCAGGAAGCGGGGCGGCCCGAAGCTGATGCAGCTCGTCGTGGTCGGCCTGGTGGTCGCCGCGATCTCCAAGGAGCTGCGCAAGGACAAGGAGGACCGCACCTGGCACGGCACCGTCGCCGGGTTCGTCCCCTACGAGTTCCGGATGCCCACCATGGAACGCGTCCGCGAGCGCGTCTGGGACCCGGAGGGCGACCACCTGGTCAGCCCGCACGTCTTCGGCGTCGGCTGGACGCTCAACCTCGGGCGGATCGTTCAGCTGGTGCGGCAGCGCGCCGAGGCCGCGCGAGAGGTGAGCGCCTCCGGTCAGGACGCGTAGCCCCCGGCGGAGTGGTTCATCCCGGCGTACATGGCTGCCTTGAGCTCGTCGCGCATGACGAACCACGTGCCGCCGAGCTTGTAGCCAGGTATCACGCCGGTGCGCAGCCACGTGAGGACGCCCTGGTGCGTCATGCCGAGAAGCTGGGCGACGTCGCCGGCGCTGAGGCGCTTGCCGCAGTCGGAGAAGAGGTCGTCGAGGGCGGTGCCCGTCAGGGTCGGCGGGTGGGTTGACATGCCTCGACGGTAGGGCGGCCGGGCCGGCCCGGTGGGGTACTTGCAAAAGATGCAAGGTCGCTGCATCTGGCGGCGCGAGGACGTATCTTGCTGAGTTTCGGCGGTCGCGACGGCATTCGTCGTGCGACGGCGTGACGTGCGCAACGTTCCGCCGCCCCGACGAGCCCGAGCGGTCGCGACGTCCCAGACTGGCCGGCATGGAACGTGACCGACCCGAGCCGACCCCGATCTACGACGCCGTGGCTGCCGCTCTCGAGTCGCGCCTCGGGCTCGCGCCGCAGGAGGCCGCAGAGGCCGGGGCGAACCCGGCGGACGACGTGCCTCCGCGCCGCGAGGCGACCGCGGGGGCGCACGACGCGGCCCCCGTCCCCGTCCGCGCGACCGCCACCGGCCAGGAGCCCGCGCCGGCCGAGCCGGCGTTCCTCCCGCCGCAGCTCTGGAGGTAGCCGCGCGGCGCACCCGGTCACGAGGACGGCGTGCCGCCGTCCGACGCCGCCGGGACGCCGCGGCCGACGGCACGGAGCTGGTCCCGCAGCAGCGCCAGCGCGGGAGCGGAGAGCTGCAGCCGTCCGTCGGCCAGGGTCTCGACGATCCCTGCGCCGACCAGGGCGCGTACCTCGTCGAAGGACGTGCCCGGCGCGCGCAGGAGGTCGGCGGCCGCGACCGGGCCGGCGTGCGCCGCGATCGCGCGCAGGGTGTGGGTCGCTGCGACGGCAGCGGTGAGGACGTCGAGCACGGGGCAGGTCACTCCCGGGGAGGCGTGGGACGGGCGTGACCGCTCCCCTGCTCGAGAGTGAGGGTCGCGGTGACACTGCGTCATGGGGCGCCGTGGCGGCAACCTGAGAACGGACAAAACGGGCCGTGTTGCAAACCTTGCACGGCCTCCTCGGACCCGCTCCGCGGATGGTTCCATCGTGGGGTCCCTCTTCCCCCGACGCCAGGAGCACGCCCGATGACCTCAGGTACGCCGGACGCGGCCGGCCTCGGCTCCTGATGCGGCGGCTCGGGGTCGTGCGCCGCTGGGTCCTCGTCGACGCGCAGTCGGGCGGTGTCCTGCGTGTCGGGGACCAGGACGTGGCGGGGCTGAGCCACCGGTCGGCGCTGGACGTGCTCGGCGTGCGGCTGCTGTACCCGTCGATGGCGCGCGGCCTGGCGCTCGGGACCCACCTCAGCGAGAGCGCCCGGTTCGACGGCGTGGAGCTCTCGGTCACGACCCGGATCCTGCGCGCGCCGTTCTCCGGCGTGGTGGTCGGTGCGCTCGGGCTGGTCACGCCGCCGGGTGAGCCGGGCGAGCCGCTGCCGGAGGTCGGGCTCTGGGAGTGGGTGGTCGCCCCGGGCGAGACGGCGACCCGGCAGGCCTACTGGGACCCGGTCCTCGCGCGGATCTACGGCGACCCGGTCGCGGACCCGGCCGTGCCGCGGGACGTGGCGGCCTGGTTCGCGAGCAGGCTCGCGCCGGCGAGCAGGCTCCGGCTCGCGGACCTCATCGAGCAGGGCGTCCGGTTTCCGACGGACGACCTGCGGATCCTCGGGTACTCGATCGTCGACGGGAGCGGCGCGTCGAGGGCGATGCGCCTCGTGGGCCGGACGGCGCACGGCACGGGCGGCCGCGTCTTCATGCGGGGGATGAGCCACGCGGTGACGTCGCCGGTCCACGAGCGGCTGCCGGCGCTGCACGAGCCGCGGCCCGAGCTGCAGGTCCTGGACATCCCCCGGCTCGACAGCACGGCCGCGTTCATGGTGCTGGACGTGACGTACGGGACGTTCGAGCGTCAGGCGGGGGAGGGCTGGTCCGCCCTCGGCCTCCGTGACACCCCAGCCGGCGACCTGGCCGACCTGGCCCACCCGGACGACCACGAGCGCCTCGTCCGCTTCATGGTCGACATCGGTGACGCCCCGGCGTCGATCGTCGTCCGGCTCGCCCTCGAGGAGGGTGGTCACCTCCCGTGCCGCCTGACCGCGGTGCCGCTGTCAGGGTCCGTGGCCCTGCGGCAGCTCACGTGCCGTGTCGTCCCGGTCGACCGGGCGGAGCTCTGGGCCGGCCCCTAGGGGGTCTCCTGACTGAATCACCCCGGGTTCGGTGGAGGTCGATACCGGGCGCCGCGTGCGCGCCCCCCGGGATAGCCAGTGAAACTTCACCCGACCGGCCAGAAGAGTGCATCCCACTAGACCATTACGCTGCCGACGCGCGGACAAGCGGGGACTGACCGGTACGTTTGGTTTGGGTCGCTCAGTCGCGCACAACTGACGCAATGAAGTACGGGAGGTGTGCGGTGGCAAAGAACACGGGCGAGGGTTTCCGGCGCGGCCAAGTGCGGGACCGGTACCAGCAGTACAACGAGCGAACGGACCGCTACGACAAGTACGACGGCGACGGCAATCACGTCCAGTCGAAGACGACGCCAGGTCCGTTCAAGGGGGTCGAAGAGCGGCAGCCCAAGAAGCCCCCGCGTGGATGATGGTCGGCGCGGCCCAGGGTGGTTCTGGAAGCACAGTTCGGTCACTAAGCCGTTTCACGAGTGGCAGCCACCGGTGCTGACGCCAGTCCCAGAGGGTCTGGTGCTCCGGTGAACTGGGATGCGGGTTCGGAGTGGAGTAGACACCGGTATCACCGGAGAGATGCGCCTGGGCACTCGGCGGACGTGACCGGTGCGCGCGGCCCCACTCGCCCTCTACCGTCAGCGGCTCTGAGCGAGACGCGTCCGAAGCGCTGGGCGGCACGTGGGACCGACGTCGCCGACGTTGGCGGACGCTGCATGAGTCAAGGACGTGCCTTCGTCACGGCTCACGACCTGCGCTCAATAGCGCCGCTATCGCGCACGGGAAGGACCACCGCCATGTCGTGAAACAGACCGGATTGTCTCGCTCAGCTCGAGGATCTCCTGCGTCGGAACCGCGTCCTCGATGGCCTCCTTGATCGCCTTCATCGAGGCGCGACCGCGCAGCTTGTCGATGATGAACGGCTTGAGGCTGGGCTTCTGCCCTGCAGGTGCGGTGCGCCGAGATTGCCGCCACCGGCCGAGGATGTCGTCCCATGTCATCCCTGGCACGAATCGATCGGGTGGCAGATAACAGATGATGTCCGGCTCGCTCAGAGGTGCCGGCATTACCCGGTCCCAGCGTCCCGCCTTTGCCACGTTCGCGAGGAACGTCTGCAGCCATCCCGGCTCAGTTCCAGGCATTCGACTGAGCGGCTGCAGCGCCCGGATGGCACCTTCGACGTCGTCCCTCTCGGCGAGCTCGCGGACCTTGTCCCAGATCGGTATGACGGCCCTCGACGCAATGCCATCGAGGACGACGACGATGCTTGCGTCGGTCAGTTCCCAGATCCACTCGGCGCTCGCCATCTTCGGTAGCTGCTTCGCTCCACCGATCGGCAGCACAAGTGCACCGGAGTCCCGGAGAGCGTCGCCGAGGAGGCCTTCAAGGACGAGGCGATCGTGAGGACCTTCGACTAGGACAAATGTGCGGATTCGCTGCAGCATCGCCGAGCGCGTCAGCCCCAGTTGCTCGGCTGCCCAGCTGCGCTCCAATGCGTCACCCGCTGGCGGCACCTCCCGGATAGCCGCATACGCGCCGCTGCGCATCACGTGGACCGGCTGCGTGGACGTTGAGTCGAGAAGTGCGGGCGAGTGGGTGGCCGTTACGACGACGGCCTTCAGGTCGGATGCGAGTGCACCCAGCACAGTGGGCAACCGTGCCTGTGCCTGCGAGTGCAGACCCAGCTCCGGCTCATCGGAGAGCAGGACCACTGGTCGGCTGTTCGCTCTTTGCTGCTCAGTCCCAATTGATATTGCCAACCGCACCCACCTTGCCTGTGCTTGGGAGGCGTCGGCTAGTTCGAACCACGAGGTGCCGTCGTCGCTCAGTTCCCATTGGGGCAGTTTGCCGACGAACCAGTCGCCGACCGTCCGAGGGGCGAACCGCAGCACCGGGGCAGGCTGAAGGATCCGCGACACGATCTCGTTGCTCCGTTGTTCGATCTGGCGTACCAGCGCGGTCACGGGTGGCGAGAAGCTGACCTCCTGCCCGTCGGCGATGTCCACCAGGTCTGATCCGCCAGCGTCCGAAAGGGCGGCTCGGGTGACGCTGTCGACATCATCGATCGCGTCGTTCTCGGTGAGCACTCGAATGGGCAAGGAATCTGTCTCCGCGACCTTGACGAAGGGCCGGGGCGCCCACTCCGGCCAAGCCTCCGGGGCGACGCCGCGCGTGATGGCGTCTTTGAAGCCGGTGGGGAAGCCCTCGAAGTGTGCAGAGTCGAACGTGAGATCGCCAGCCCAGGGGAACGTGATGCCCATCTGGTCGTAACGGTTCGGGCTGTTCAGCAGATCGCGGATGACGTCCTCGGAGGTGTCGCCGGCCAGCGTCGCCTTCAACAGCCTGGCGGTGAGGTTGTGCTGCCGATGAGCATCGGCGACGACACCCCAGGCGGTGACCATGGCCGGATCGGCTGAGGTGTAAACGTCCCACCGGGGTTCGAGGCGTGTGCCGGTCGCCCGGAGGGTAACCAATCCGCCCGTGGAGAGCTCATCAGCCAGAGCAGCCCACGCTTCCCGGAGGTCGTCGACTCCCTGACGGTCACGACGTAGGAGCTCGACCTGAGCCTTGATGGACTCGGCAAGACTAGTCGGGGAGTACTCCTCCTGAGCGAGCTCTTCGGCAAACTCGCTGATCGCGTTCCACGGCGCTTCGTTCTCGAGGTTCCGAGCGAAGTATTCGTCCCGCCAGCGAACGATCCTGTCGATGGACATGGCCCGAGATTCCTTCAGATGCGCCGCTGCCGCAGTCTCGATCTGTGAAGGCCAGTCGGTGGGCTCTCGATCGGCCGGGATAGTGCGGATCTCCTCCGGGTCCGGCGTCCGCATGTGTACGAGTCCGATGCGCTCGTCCCGCGCGACACCAGTAAGCGCGTCGCTGAGCGCGCCTAGTAGGCGCGTCTTGCCGACGCCGTTCTTCCCATACAGCGCGAGCACACCGGGATCGAGCTTCAGGTGCACCCAACCAACTGGGGGCGGCCCCTGAACGCTGACTCCGAGCACGCAGACATCGACCACGACGAGCCTCCATCCCGAGCAACGCTGGGTGCGCGCAGGATGCGAGCCTAGCCTCGCGAATCAGCTGGAGGGCGGGCCAGCCATCATTACTGTGGTACGGATCAGAACCAACGCATGTCCAGGCTCAGGGCAGGACGTTAGGAGGCATGCCCTTGGCGGTGCCGGGCGCGTCGTCGTGGTCGCCGAGGTAGCCGCCGCCCAGGAAATAGCCGACGGCACCGGGGCCGAACGTGTGCGTGACCCAGGTGGTGAGCAGCTCGGCGACGCGCGCCCTCGTCACCGAGTACCGGACGGACCGCCCCTGCCGCTGGCCGGGCGGGATGTCGGCGCCGACGACCCCGAGCTGCTCCAGCTCCGCCAGGTGCGGCGCCACGGTGCTCCGCGGCAGAGCGGTCCTCGTCACGACGTCGCCGAGGAAGGCGCCCTCCGGGAACCCGGCGAGGCACCGGACGATCTCGTTCTTGACCTCGTTCCCGAAGACCGTGATGGCCACCTCGACCTCTTCGGGCCGGTCCGCGGGCGGCGCGATCTTCTTGGGCACAGGGACATTCTTACCGGTCGGACGCCGCCGGGGACCCCTTGCGCACAGGGTGCAACACGACGGTACGCGTGTGCCGTACCATCGTATGTATTAGACGACAAGAGGGTTGCCCTGCCCGGCGCTGCAACGCCGGGCAGGGCGGGGCTGTCCCACGTCCCTCGTCCCTGTGAGATCGGAGCGTGTTCTGTGAGACAAGTGCAAGTATCCCCGGCACGCCGGGGACGCCGCGTCGTGGCGGCGTCGACCGTCGCCGGGTTGGCGGCGCTCGGCCTGGGCGTGGGGGTGGCGCCGGCGGCGTCGGCCGCGACCACGGGGCCAGGAATCCAGATTGACGGTGTGCTCGGCGACGGGCTCACCTGGGCAGGCGCGCTGGAGAACACGGGCGGCCTGGACGTGCCGTCGTCGTTCCTGTTCTGGTGCATCCAGTCGGGGTACATCTCGCCCGACCTGCCCGTGAACTCGGCGGGGCAGCTCCAGGACCCGGAGCTGGCGTACGCGATCACGACGCACCAGGACGAGGCGGACAAGCTCACGCGCGCCGCCCTCGGCGCCTGGGTTCACCTGTCGTGGGACATGGGTACCGACGAGGTCACCGCCGACGAGCGGCGCGCGTCGTGGGAGCAGGTCCTCCGGGCGGACTACCCGCAGGTGTGGGACAAGGTGAACGAGCTGAAGGCGGAGGCTGCGAAGTACGCCGGCGGCTACACGGCCACCGGGCAGGTCGACCTGGCCGACGACGGTCGGACGGGCACGTTCACCGGCGTGGGGGTGAAGTCCCGCGCGGGTCACTACGTGCCGGGACTCAAGCTGTTCCTGGACACGGGCTCGGACGCCGTGGTGTGGGACGCGAACGGCGAGCGGACCATGACCGTCGACTCGTCGACGGCCGGCGCGGCGTTCGGTCTGCACACGACCGCGGCCCGGGCGAAGGTCACCGCGTCGGTCACGGCCGAGGGCCTGCCGGCCACGACCCTCGAGGTCGGCGACCCGGGCATCGCGAAGATCCAGGCCGTGGCCGCGGCCTCGCGCCCCGTCTCCGTGAGCCACACGGCCGACGCGAAGAACCTGCGCCTGGACTTCCAGCCCGTGGTCACCACGAAGGTCAAGGAGAAGGTCATCGAGCAGGGCGAGTCCCTCATCGACACCGTCCGGGTGGCCACGGACGGCGACTCCTGGCTGGACGTCGACGGCAAGCCTGTCGACGTCGTGTTCACCGGGACCGCGTACCGCGCCGGCGACGTGCCGGTCGGGACGCCGGCCGACGAGGTCCCCGCGGACGCGCAGGTGATCGACACCGCGACGATCACGGCGGACGGCCCCGGCACGTTCGAGGCCGACTTCGGCGCTGCGTCCGAGGCGGGGATGGTCACGTTCGTGTGGCAGGTCGTCGACACCGAGGAGGTGCAGGGGGACGCCGCGTCGTACATCCGCTCGGACTGGTCGGACTCCTACGGCCTGGCCGACGAGACCACCAGCGTGCGGCACCAGATCGACGTCAACACCTCGGCGTCGTTCCGGGAGACGAAGTCGGGTCTCTACCTCGTCGACGACATGTGGGTCGACGGGTTCCCTGACGACCACGGCGACTTCGCCGGCGGTGCTGGTTTCGACGCGGACGTGAAGCAGCTCGACCAGACGCTGTACTTCTTCCCCGAGGGTGTCGAGATCGCCGACGACAACCTCGACGCGGCGACGACGATCGGCTCGATCGACGTGCCTGCCGTCGACGGTTTCCGACCGACGACCGGGAGCAACGACTTCAAGGTCGTCACCGAGACCGACGAGGCCGGCAACGAGGTCAAGGTCCCGGGCACGTACGTGTTCGTCACCCACTTCTCCGGTGACGACCGTGTCGCTCCCTTCACCTCCAGCGTCACGGACACCACCGAGCAGCTCGTGGTGACGCCGGAGTCCTCCGGCTTCACGGTGACCACGGAGGCGAAGTCCTCCGGTGACGTCGTCGTGGGCGACGAGGCGACGGTCTACGACGAGTACACCGCCACGGGCACCCTGCCCGAGGGCGCGACGATCGACTTCGAGCTGTACTCGTGGGACTCCGACGGTGCGCCGGTGTGCACCGAGCCGGTGCTGAGCACCGACGACAAGTCGGCCCTGGCGAAGTCCGGGCGGTCGAGCGACCTCGTGATCACGAAGGTCGCCGAGGACACCACGTACGGGTTCGTGGAGGTCGTGACCGGCGCTGACGGTACCGAGCTGTACCGCGGCGAGTGCGGTGTCGCGGCCGAGACCATCGTCCCGACCGCGGCCGCTGCCGAGACCCCGTCGGCGCCGGGGGACTTCACGGTGACCACGGAGGCGAAGTCCTCCGGTGACGTCGTCGTGGGCGACGAGGCGACGGTCTACGACGAGTACACCGCCACGGGCACCCTGCCCGAGGGCGCGACGATCGACTTCGAGCTGTACTCGTGGGACTCCGACGGTGCGCCGGTGTGCACCGAGCCGGTGCTGAGCACCGACGACAAGTCGGCCCTGGCGAAGTCCGGGCGGTCGAGCGACCTCGTGATCACGAAGGTCGCCGAGGACACCACGTACGGGTTCGTGGAGGTCGTGACCGGCGCTGACGGTACCGAGCTGTACCGCGGCGAGTGCGGTGTCGCGGCCGAGACCATCGTCCCGACCGCGGCCGCTGCCGACACCCCGGCAGTGCCGGCAGACTCCCCGGCCGGTGGTGGAGAGCTCGCGCAGACCGGTGCGAACACCCTGCCTGCCGTGGGTGCGGCCGTCCTCCTGACGGCGGCGGGCCTCGGCCTCCTGCTCTGGCGCCGCCGGCAGTCGGCCTGACAGCAGGCGGGCCGCCCGCCTGACCGTCGCACGACCCAGGTGCGGCACCCGCCGGCGCCGCGCGGGCTCACGGTGTGCCGCCCCACCTCCCAGGTGGGGCGGCACCCGTGTGTGTACGAACGTACATAGTGCGCGCTACTCTCCTCGCATGACGACCGACCACTTCGCCGGCGACCCGCGCAGCAACCACGAGCGCATGCTCGCGGGCGACCTCTACGTCGCGGACGACCCGGAGATCGAGCGTCGTGCTCGCCGTGCCGCACGCCTCCAGGACGACTTTGCGCGCACCGCGCCGCGCGATCCCGAGGGGGGCCGCGAGGTCCTGGAGGAACTGCTCGGCACGCTCGGCGACGACGCCGTGATCCGCCCGCCCCTGTTCGTCGACTACGGGGAGAACCTCCACGTCGGCGCGCGCACGTTCGTCAACTACCACCTCACCGCACTCGACGTCGCGCCGATCGTCATCGGCGAGGACTGCCAGATCGGTCCGAACGTGCAGCTCCTCACCCCGACGCACCCCGTGGAACCCACGCCCCGCCGGGACAAGCTCGAGGCGGCGCGGCCCATCACCCTCGGCGACAACGTGTGGCTCGGCGGCGGCGTCATCGTCTGCCCGGGCGTCACCATCGGCGACAACTCCGTCATCGGCGCCGGGTCGGTCGTCACGCGCGACGTGCCGGCGAACGTCGTGGCGGTGGGGAACCCCGCCCGCGTCGTGCGGGACATCGCCGAGGTCGACGAGGCAGCGCGTGCCTGACGACGACGGGACCCCCCGACGGGCGCGTCGGGCTGACCCCGCGCGCCGGGACCGGATCATCGACGCGTGCCTCGCCGTCGTCGCGGAGCACGGCGTCGCCGGCACCTCGCACCGGCGGGTCGCCGCCGCGGCGGACGTGCCGCTCGGCTCGATGACGTACCACTTCGACGGGATGGAGGACCTGCTCCGCGAGGCGTTCGGACGGTTCGCCGAGCAGTTCGCGGCGACGTTCGAGCGGCGCATGGTCGAGGCCGCGGACCGCGACGCCGCCGTCGACGCCGTCGTCCGGCTCATCACGCACGACGTCTTCGGCACGTCGCGCGACCTCGTCCTCACCCACGAGCTGTACACGCTCGCGGCGCGCGAGCCTGCCTACCGCACCCTCACCTCCACCTGGATGCGGCGCAGCCGGGCGGCGCTCGAGCGCCACTTCGACCCCACGACGACACGCATCCTCGACGCGCTGATCGAGGGCATGACGATCCATCGCGCCCTGGACAGCAAGCCGCCGGTGGACACCGACGTCCGCGACGCCGTCCTGCGCGTCGTGAGCGGGCCCGGGCCGGCCCCCGCGCCCCCGCGGACGACCCCATGAGCACCCCCGCCGCGATGCGCGGACCGGACCAGGTGGCACGCCGTGCGCGCGTCGCGGTCGCCGCACTGTTCCTCACCAACGGCGCGCTGTTCGCCAACCTCCTGCCCCGTTACCCGCAGATCAAGGCCGACCTGGCGCTGAGCAACACCGTGTACGGGCTCGCCGTGATCGCCTTCCCGGCGGGCGCGATCGCCTCCGGCCTGTTCGCGGGGATGCTGGTGCGCCGGCTCGGCTCCGCCCGGGTGGCGGTGCTCGGCACGGTCGTCACGAGCGTGGGCGTGCTGTGCGCGGGCGTCGCGCCGACGACCGCCGCGTTCGTCGGCGCCCTGTTCGCCGCCGGGGCGATGGACGCCCTGACCGACGTGGGCCAGAACGCGCACGGGCTCCGGGTGCAGCGCCGCTACGGCCGCTCGATCTTCAACTCCTTCCACGCCCTGTGGTCGGTGGGGTGCGTGGTCGGCGGCGCGTTGGCGGCGGGCGCCATCGCGCTCGACCTGCCTCGCGGCGTGCACCTCGCGATCACCGGCGCGCTGTTCAGCGCCGTCGCCGTCGTCGCGCTGCGCTTCTGCCTGCCCGGGGTCGACGGCCGGGTCGCGGACCACGGACCTGTCGACGCCGACAGTGCCGACAGTGCCGAGAGTCTCGACGGTGCCTCCGACGAGGTGCGCCCGTCGGCGGTCGTGGGCCGTCCGTCCGGCCGGACGACGCTGGTGCTCGGTGCGTTCGTCCTCCTCGCCATCGGTGGCACAGTCGTCGAGGAGGCCGGCAACTCGTGGGCCGCGGTCTACCTGTCGGACGCGCTCGGCGCCGCGGGCGCCGTGGCGGCCTCCGCGTTCGTGGCGTTCATGGCGGCCCAGTTCGTGGGCCGGGCGACGGGGGACCGCCTCGTCGACCGCTTCGGCCAGCGCGCCGTCGTGCGCGCCGGCGGCGTGCTCGTCGTCCTGGGGATGGGCCTCGCGCTGGCGTTCCCGTCGGTGCCCGGCACGGTGGCCGGCTTCGCCACCGCCGGGTTTGGTGTCGCCACCGTGGTCCCGGCGGCGATGCACGCGGCCGACGAGCTGCCAGGGCTGCGCGCCGGCACCGGCCTGACGGTCGTCACCTGGCTGATGCGTCTCGGCTTCCTGCTGACGCCGCCCCTCGTGGGGGTCGTCGCCGACGCCACCAGCATCCGCGCGGGACTGCTCGTCGTCCCGCTCGCGGGCCTGGTGGTCGTGCTCACCGCGACGGTGCTGAGCACGCGCCGTTCACCGGCCGCCCGGCGCTGACGGCTCAGGCGTCTCCGGCGGCAGCGAGCTCGGCGTCGCTGCGCAGGATGCAGAACTCGTTGCCCTCCGGGTCGGCCAGCACCACCCAGCCGCCCTCGGGGGTCCTGCGGTCCGCGACCTGCGTGGCGCCGAGGGCGAGGAGGCGATCGACCTCCTCGTCGCGCGTGCGGTCCGTGGGCCGCAGGTCGAGGTGCAGGCGGTTCTTGACCTCTTTCGGCTCCGGCACCTCGATGAACAGCACGCGGCCGTGGCTCTCGGCGGGGGCGGCGTGGTCGGCCGGCGGCACGATCATGCACTCCACGTGCCCGGGCAGGTTGGGGTCGCCGGGCACGTCCGTGTAGCCGAGCACCTGCTTCCACCACTCGGACTGGGCGTAGGCGTCGTGGGCGTCGAACGTCGTGTGCGAGATGCGCGAGGTCATGGAGGCATCAGAGCACGGCTCCATGGCGCCCACCAGGCCTTTCTGCCCTCGCCCGCCTATCCTGCGGGCGTGAGTGCCGAGGTCAACGCCACCGTCTGGTCCGTCGTGCTGTCGGTGGCGGCCTTCGCCTTCTGGGGCGGCTGGCTCGCCCTGTCGCTGCGCGCCGACCGACGTCGGCTGCGCAACGGGTTCCTCGCCATCGCCGTCGTGTACACCGGGGCGGGGCTGGTCGGTCAGCTCGTCACGCTGGCGCCCGGGGGCGCGACCGTCCTGGGCTGGCTCGCTCTCGCGCTCTTCGGGGTGCTCGCGCTCGGGCTCCTGGCGCTGCCCGTGTTCCTCGTCGTCAACGGGCTGACGATGGTGCGCCGGGAACGGCGCAGCCTCGGCAACCTGCTGTCGCTGCTCGTCGGGCTGGCGATGCTGGCAGCGCCGTTCGTCGTCGTCGCGCCCGTGGTGCTGAACGTCCCCTGGGCGCTCGGGCTCGTCGTCGGGCTGGTGCTGGCCACGGCCTGGCTGGGGTTCGTGTTCCTGGGCTTCGTCGCGCAGACGCTGCTGTACCGGCGGTACGCGGCAGGGGTGCCGGCGCACGGGGTGATCGTGCTCGGCTCGAAGGTGGTGGGCAGCCGGGTGCCGCCCCTTCTCGCGGCCCGCCTCGCCGCGGGCGTCGCCGCAGCCCGACGCCTCGGCGCGGACGGCTCGCCCGTGCCGATCGTGCCGTCCGGCGGCCAGGGGGTGGACGAGGACCGGCCGGAGGGCGCCGTCATGGGGGAGTGGCTGGTCGCGCGCGGCGTGCCCGCCGACCAGGTGCTCGTGGAGGACCGCGCGCGCACCACGCGGGAGAACCTCACGCTCGGCGTCGCCCTGCTGCGCGCGCACGGGACGCCCGGCCCGTACCTCCTGGCCACGAACAACTACCACGCCCCCCGAGCCGCCCTCGAGGCGATGGACCTGGGCCTCGACGTCCACGCCGTGGGTGCGCCGACGGCGGGCTACTTCTTCCCCAGCGCGTACCTGCGCGAATTCGTCGCGGTGCTGCGCCGCCGGCCGCGGGTGCACGTGGTCGCGGCCGTCGGCGTCGCCCTCGTCGCGGGGCTGGCGACGGTCGTCGCCGTCGCCGGCCTGTAGCGCCGACGACGGCGACGTACCGGCCTCTACGCAGGCCGGTGCGTCAGGCCGAGGCAGGTGATGTCGTGGTCGTACCTGCCGGCCTCCGCATCCTTCACCACCTCGGTCGTCGCGAGCGTCGTCGGGATGATCCCGAACTCGACGGCATGGGCATCGGCCACCGTGGTGGCGTCGGCACAGAGTGCGAGGACGGTCCACTCGCCGTACGCCTCTTGGCCACGTCCACCGTCACCAAAACTCGGCTCGCCGCCGAACCGGGCAGTCATGTCGATTTCCCGTACCTCGATGTCGCCTTCGGTGGAGAGGTCGCCCCAGGCGACGTCGAGCGTGCGTCCGAGGAAGTAGTCCAAGGGGCGTGCCTCGGTCTGGTTGTCGGTCGTACAGGCTGCGAGAGTCAGTCCGGCAGCCGCAGTCATGACGAGCGCAGTCAAGATGCGCATCACCGGCAGTGAATCCCGTTCTTCTGAGGATCGAATGCCCACTTGGTCTTGCTTGTCGTGTAGGAGAACCAGCCGCCCCAGCCGACCGGGACGGAGAGCTTGCGGATCCTGTAGGAGTACAGCTTCCCGACTGGGTAGGCGCGGAGCACCTGGCCCTTCTTCATCTTGCCCGAGGTGCAGGCGACGGAAGAAGAAACGGTCCGGGACTTGTCGATGTGCAACTGCCCGGCGACCCAGCTACGCGTGGAGCCAAGAGAGAGTCCAATCGTTCGCGTCGCCCCGTCGGTGTGACTGATCCTGCA
The DNA here is from genome assembly GCF_053615895.1 of Isoptericola sp. NPDC055881. Lineage (NCBI taxonomy): Bacteria > Bacillati > Actinomycetota > Actinomycetes > Micrococcales > Promicromonosporaceae > Isoptericola > Isoptericola sp. NPDC055881. Next base: position 46,719 of record NZ_JBSHCR010000001.1, on the reverse strand, counting down.
GCGATATCCCGACTTCGAGACGGAGCACGACCCGAGCTCCTGTCGGTACTGGATGTATCGCTTGTTGCGGAGCTTCTTGTCCACCATGGTGTACGTCGTCGCCGCGTCCGCGGGCTGTGCCGTCGTCACGGTGCCGGCGAACATCAGGCCGAACAGGGCCAGGGTCGCGATGGTCACGGTGGCGAGGCGCTGTGCCGGGGGTCTCGTCGTTGTCGTCATGGCGGTGACGTTAGGTCGCTCCGCGAGGCGGTGCGGGCGTCGTGCAAGACCCGCACGTCACGTTTCAGATCCTGTGTGTCGTGCAGATCTTGCAAGGCCTTCGCGGCCCGCACGTGCCGGCGCCCTCCGGTCAGCGCCCTCGATTCTGCCCGAATTCGGGCACCATGTGGCATGTCGCGGCGAGGACGCGCATGATGTCCCGGTGACCGACGCTGATCTCGTCGCGCGCATCGCGACCTCCACGGGACTCTCCCCGGCCGAGGCTGCTCGCGTCGTCGAGGACGTCCTCGCCTGGTACCGCGAACCGGTCGAGGACTACGTGCGTCGCCGGCACGCGTCGCTGCGCACCTACGGGCACCGCAACGAGGAGATCTACGCGCTGATCGTCGCCGAGCTGCGGGACCGCCTCGTGGCGGCGCCCGCGCTCACCGAGCGCCAGGTCCGGCGCACCATCTACGGCTAGACATCCACGGCAACACCTCAACGGCTAGGAGCACCCGTCCCATGTGCGGAATCGTCGGCTACGTCGGCCCCCAGCAGGCTGCACCCGTCCTCGTCGAGGGCCTCACGCGCCTGGAGTACCGCGGCTACGACTCGGCGGGCATCGCCGTGCTCAACCCGCGCTCGACGGCGCACCCGTCGCGCGTCGTGCGGGCCAAGGGCCGCGTGCGCGACCTCGAGGCCGCGCTGCCGGCGCGCCTGGCCGGCACCGTCGGCATCGGCCACACCCGCTGGGCCACCCACGGCGAGCCGAGCGAGCGCAACGCGCACCCGCACACCTCGTACGACGGCCGGGTGCACGTGGTGCACAACGGCATCATCGACAACTTCCACGCGCTGCGCTCCCGCCTCACGGCCGACGGCGTCGAGCTCACCTCCGACACCGACACCGAGGTCGTGGCGCACCTGGTCGCGCGCGAGCTCGCAGGTCAGGACGGCAAGGGGCTCGACTTCGAGGACGCCGTGCGCGCCGCCGTCGGGCACATCGACGGCACGTACGCGCTCGCGGTGGTCGACGTCCAGGCCCCCGACCGCGTGGTCGTGGCGCGCAACGGCTCGCCCCTGCTCCTCGGCGTCGGCGACGGCGAGATGTTCGTGGCCTCCGACGCCGCGGCGATCGTGCGGCACACGAGCCAGGTGGTGCTCCTGGACGACGGCGACTTCGCCTCCGTCACCGCCGACGGCTTCCGCACCTTCACCGCGGACGAGGAGCACACGGCGCGCGACGCCGTCACGATCGACCTCACCGTGGAGGAGCTGGAGCTCGGCGGCCACGCCCACTTCATGCACAAGGAGATCCACGAGCAGCCCGAGTCCGTGGAGCGGATGCTGTCCGGCCGCCTCGACGACCGGTTCGGCACGGCCAAGCTGGACGGCCTCAACCTGGACCCGCGCCAGCTGCGTCGGTTCGCGCGCGTGAAGATCCTCGGCTGCGGCTCCGCCTACTACGTCGGTCAGCTCGGCGCGTCGATGATCGAGGACCTCGCCCGCATCCCCGCGGACGCGGAGCCCGCGAGCGAGTTCCGCTACCGCAACCCGATCATCGAGCCGAGCACCCTGTACGTCGTGGTCAGCCAGTCCGGCGAGACCGCGGACACGCTGTTCGCCGTCCGCGAGGTGCAGCGCAAGGGCGGCACCGTCGTCGGGCTCGTCAACGCCGTCGGCTCCTCCATCGCGCGCGAGGTGGACGGCGGGATCTACCTGCACGCCGGCCCCGAGGTGGCGGTGGCGTCGACGAAGGCGCTCACGCACATGGGCGTCGGGTTCGCCCTCCTCGCGCTCGCGCTGGGCCGGGTGCGCGACCTGTCGTTCGCGGACGGCAAGCGGATCATCGCTGGCCTGCGGGCGATCCCGGGCCAGATCTCGCAGATCCTGGGCGACGAGGAGGACCTCGCGAGCGCCGCGAAGGTGCTCTCCGAGGCGCCGAGCCTGTTCTTCATCGGCCGGGTGCGCGGCTACCCGGTGGCGCGCGAGGGCGCGCAGAAGTTCAAGGAGATCACCTACCGTCACGCGGAGGCGTACCCGACCAGCGAGCTCAAGCACGGTCCGCTGGCCCTCATCAGCCCCGAGCTGCCGACGGTCGCGATCATGCCCGCCGACGACCTGCTGGAGCGCAACATCACCGCCGCGCAGGAGATCCGCGCCCGTGGTGGCGCCGTCGTCGCGATCACGCACCCGGGCGTGGAGCTCGGGGACGCCGCGACCCGGCGCATCGAGGTGCCGCGCAACGAGGTGGAGCTGGACCCGATCCTGCTGACCATCCCCACCCAGCTGCTCGGCTACCACGCCGCCGTCGCCCTCGGGGAGGACGTGGACCGGCCGCGCAACCTGGCGAAGTCCGTCACCGTCGAGTGACGACGCCGGCGGGGGCGGTGCGGCAGCCGGTCAGCTGCCCAGCTCGTCGAGGAGCTGCCGCACCCCCTCGCCGTCCATGAGTCCGATGACGTTGCCCGCGGGGTCGGTGAACCACGCGCCGTCGCCGCCCTCCATGAAGCCGCGCGCGACGCCCTTCTCGTCCTGGTCGAACCCGTCGTACCGCTCGAGGGTCACGCCCTTCGCGACGAGGTCGTCCACCACCGGGTCGACGTCGTCCACCGCCAGGTGGAAGACCGTGAACGCCGCGGGGGCGTGGTCCTCCTTCGGGTACACGAACACCGGGGCGCCGGTGCCGAGGTGGAGCACCAGGCCCATGCCCTCGTCGAGGGTCGTGACGCGGAGCCCGAGGGTGTCCGCATAGAAGCTGCTGGCTGCGTCGAGGTCGTCCACCGAGAAGCTGGAGAACCCGCGCCGAGTCGTGTCCATCGCCGTTCCACTCCTTCGCGCCGCCGGTCCCCGGGCGTGGGGAGCCGCACGAGGGTGCCGGACCTCTCCAGCATCCGTCCGGCGCGCGGCGCACGCTGCTCCCGCCGACCGCTGCGCCGGGTGAAGTCCCGCAGCGGCGGCAGCCGGACCGGTGTGCGAACCGTCCGGCTCCTGCACGTCAGACCGGGTCGGGCTGGTCCTCGATCTTGACGGCCTTGAGCTCGGGCGTGAACGCGAACAGGGCGCCGTCCTGGGCGCCCACCCACCAGGCGTCGCAGAGGCGGGTGGCCTCCTGCTCCTGCCCCGTCGTCCACCAGGTCGCCCTGAGCGTGGAGTCCACGCGGTAGTCCTCGACCGTCAGGCCGTCGCGGGCCGGGACGGCGACGAGCGGGTGGTCGGCGTCCACGGCCGAGCACGCGGCGGGCAGGTCGGCCAGGTCGGCGTCCATCGTGAGGATGACCTCGTCGCCCGTGGTGCGGAAGACGCCGCGGACGTCGGAGGCGTCGTCCGGCACCCACGCGGGCAGCACGTCGGCCGCCTTGCCGCTGGCGCCGCTGTCGTAGGAGAACTCCTTGGTGTGCCCGGCGTTCCGGTCCTGCAGGGCCTCGGTGATGGCGCCGCACGCGGAGGTGGTGACGGCGACGACGGCGGCGACGGCCAGCGCGCCGACGCCGCGGTAGCGGCGGGCGGAGGAGGTGGCGACGTCCGCGAGGGCGGCACGGAAGTCGGGATGGGGCGGCGAGGAGGGCTGGTGCGTCATGTCCAGCACGCTACGAACGCCCCGGTGGTCCCGGCATCGACCCCCGAGCGGAACTGCGCGGGGCGCTCGTACGACCAGGGGAGGACGGCGGGCTCAGGGTCGCTCAGGGATCGCCCCCGCCAGGGTCCGGCGGTCGAGGGAGACGTTCGCCGCGCGCAACGAACCGTTTCGACATACCTTCCTGATGACGATGTCAACCCGACACGTCGATCGTGATCGGAATGGTGCCAGGGGGCGCTCGTGAAGACATCGTCGGTTCAGCAGCGCCTCGGCGCAGTCGTGGTGGCCGGAGCGCTCTCGCTCGGCCTCGTCGGAGGCTCGGCGCTGCTCGCCCCTCCCGCAGACGCCGCCTCCGGCGTCGTCGCGCCGCTGCCGGCGCGGACCTACTCGCTGTCGTCGTACTACGGCCCCCGGTGCATGCCCGTCGCGGGCGCCTCGACCTGGCACCTCGGCCAGGACATGGGCGCCGGCCGGGGGGTGCGGGTGAGCGCGATCGCCGACGGCGTCGTGCTGCGGGCCGGCGCCACCCCCGGCTTCGGGCAGTGGGTGGTGGTGCGGCACACCATCGGCGGGCGCACCGTCTCGTCGGTGTACGGGCACGTCGTCGACGGCGACCGGTACGTGCACGCGGGCCAGCGGGTACGAGCCGGGCAGCGCATCGCCGACGTCGGCTCCAGCGGCACCGCCACCGGACCGCACCTGCACCTGGAGGTGTGGAACGGCACGTACGGCGCGGGCGCGACGCACACCGACCCGCTCACCTACCTCAAGGGTCGCGGCGTCGACCTCCGTGCCACCGCGACCCGCGTCGCCGTGCGCAGCACGCCCACGTCGTGCACCTACTGGGCGACCAGCCAGGTCAACCTGCGCTCCGGCCCCTCGACGTCGACGGCCGTGCTCGCCGTCGTGCCCCGGGCGGGGATGCTCACGGCGAAGCCGGGCGCCGCCTCCGGCACCTGGCGACAGGTGCGGTACGGGTCGCGCACCGGGTGGGTCTCCGCGTCCTACGTCAGCCCCCGTCGGCCCGCGACCACGGCGCCGGCGACCCCCACGGCCCCGGTCACGAAGACGTCGTACGTGGCCGTCGCGTCGCTCAACCTGCGCTCGAGCGCGTCGACGTCGTCCACCGTGCTGGCCCGGCTGGCGCGCGGGACGAAGGTGACGCAGGTGGCGACGTCGTCGAAGGGCTGGGTCAGGATCAAGGCGGGCACGCGCACGGGCTACGTGTGGGCGGCATACCTGACGTCGACCGCGCCGAAGCCGACGACGCCGACCACCCCCACCACGCCGACGGCCACGGTGGCGTACGTGAACACGTCGTCGCTCAACCTGCGGTCGAGCGCGTCGACGTCGTCGACGGTGCTGGCCCGGCTGGCGCGCGGGACGAAGGTGACGCAGGTGGCGGCGCCGTCCAAGGGCTGGGTGAAGGTCAAGGCGGGCACGCGCACGGGCTACGTGGCGACGGCCTACCTGACGGCCAAGGCGCCGTCGGCCACGCCGGGCACGACGACGCCCGCGGCCCGGTACTCGTACGTCACCGTCCCGTCGCTCAACCTGCGCTCGAAGCCGTCGACGTCGTCCACCGTGCTGACCCGGCTGGCACGCGGGACGAAGGTGACGCACGTCGGAGCGGCGTCGAAGGGCTGGCAGAAGGTCACCGTCGGTGGGCGCACCGGCTACGTCTCGACGACCTACCTGTCGGCGACCAGGCCGCGCTGACCCGGCGCCCGGTCCAGGCGGGCCGCGGCGACCGCCGCCGTGATCGCGACGGCGGTCGCGGCGCAGGACACGGCGACGACGCCGGCCCACCCGGCGTCCTCCCAGACGTGCGTGGTCACGGCGCCCATGACGGCGCTGCCGACGTAGTAGGCGAAGAGGTAGGCGCTGGACGCCTGCGCCGTGCCGCGGCCCTGCCGGTGCGCGCGGTCCACCGCCCACCCGCTGACGAGCGAGTGCGCGCAGAAGAACCCGACGGTGAGGACGCCGAGGCCGACGACGACGGTCGTCACCGACGGCGGCGCGGTCAGCGCCACCCCGACGACGAGGAGCAGCAGGCCGGTCACCACAGCCGTGCCGCGGCCGCGCCGTCGGGCGAGCAGCTGGGCCACGGACGGGGTGACGATGCCGACCGGGTACGCCAGGTACACCAGGGTGACGGCGCTTCCCAACGAGAACGGCGGCGCCTCCAGCCGGAACGCGACGGCGTTGTAGACGCCCACGAACGTCCCCATGCTGGCGAACCCCACCGCGCACAGGAGTGCCACGACCGGGTCCCGCAGCGCGGAGGCCGTGCCGGTGACCACGCTGGCAAGGCGCAGCGGCCGCGGCGTGAACCGGACGGGCCGGGGGACCAGCACCCACAGGGCTCCGGCGGCGAGGAGCGTCGTGACACCGAGGACCTCCGTGGCCAGGGTCCAGCCGCCGAGCGCCGCGAGCGGGCCGGGTACCAGCCGGCCGACCGCGCCGCCCACCGCCGTCCCCGCGATGTACGCGGCGTTGGCGCGCGCGTGGGCGCCCGGGTGCATCTCCTCGCGCAGGTAGGCGAGCGCGACGGCGGGCAGGCCCGCCAGCGCGACCCCTGCGAGGCCGCGCAGCACGAGGAGGCTGCCCCACGTCGGCGCGAACGCGCTGGCGAGCCCCAGGACGCCGGACGCGAGCAGCGACCAGCGCATCACCTCGACCCGGCCGAACCGGTCCGCCACCGGCCCGACGGCGAGCAGCGCCACCGCCATCGCCGCCGTCGTCACCGACAGGACCTGCGCCGACGCGCCCGCGGAGACGTCGTAGTGGGCCGCGACCTGCGGCAGCAGCGGCTGCACGTAGTAGAGGAGGGAGAAGTTCGCGAGCCCGCCGGCCATGAGCCCCAGGAGCGTGCGGCGGTACGCCCGCGACCCGGGGCGGTGGCCGGTCAGGGGCGGGGCCTGGACGGCGGGGGCGGTGGTCACCGATCCACGGTGCACCTGCGGCGTCGATGCGCAAAATGATGCGGATGCTGCACCTGATGCGAAGATCGCATCTGACGAGGGAGGTGCCGGATGGACGAGCAGACGCTGCGGGTGTTCCTGTCCCTGTGCGAGACGGAGAGCACGCGCGACACCGCGGCGCTGCTGCGGGTCGACCAGTCGACCGTCTCGCGGACGCTGGCCCGGCTGGAGGCGGGGCTCGGCGTCGAGCTGTTCCGCCGCCACGGGCGGCGCATCGCGCTCAACCGCGCCGGTCTCGGCTTCCGGGCCGACGCGGCACGGGTGCTGGACGAGATCGAGGTGGCCCGCCGGCACGTGCGCCAGGAGGCCCTCGGCGCACGGACCGTGCGCCTCGGCTTCCTCCAGTCCGTGGCCCGCTGGTGGGTGCCGCGCATCGTGGCCGACCTGCGCCGCGACGACCCCGGCCGTCGCTTCGAGCTGCGGCAGGGCTTCGCCCAGGACCTGTTCGGCTGGCTCGACGACGACGTCCTGGACCTCGCGCTCGTCACGCCGCCGCCCCCGGGCCGCCGCACCGGGTGGCGGCCGCTGCACGAGCAGGTCCTGTGCGTCGCCGTCCCGCCCGCCCACCGGCTGGCCGCCCGCGCGGGCGTGGGCATCGCCGACCTGCAGGGGGAGCGCTTCGTCGCGTTCTCCCGCACCACCGAGCTGCGCGGCGTCGTCGAGGGCATGCTCGACGAGCACGGCGTCGACGTCGAGATCGCCTTCGAGTCCAGCGAGGTCGACACCATCCGCGGCCTCGTCGCCGCCGGCCTGGGCGTCGCCGTGCTGCCGCGCCCCGAGCGGCCCGACGCCGCCGACCCCGTCTACGTGCCGCTGCGGCCGCGCGCGACGCGCCGCCTCGGCGTCGCCTGGCCCGACCGGGACCACCCGCCCGCCGTCGTCGCCGCCGTCTGACCCGTCGTGACCCTGCCGAACAGGTGGTTGTACACGTTCTGAACACTCAGAACGTGAACAACCACCTGTTCGGCGGGGCTCAGTGGGTGGGCGGGCTACGCTGCGGGTGCCGCCGACCGACGGGAGACTCCGTTGCTGCCCTCTCCTGACGGGCTGCGCGTGCTGCAGCGCCGCACCCTGACCGTCGTCGTCGTGAGCCAGGTGCTCGGCGGCGCGGGGCTCGCTGCCGGAGTCACCGTCGGCGCGCTCCTCGCGCAGCAGATGCTGGGCGGCGCCGGCCTCGCCGGCCTGCCGACGGCGCTGTTCACGCTCGGCTCGGCGCTCGCGGCCTTCCTCGTCGGGCGGATCACCCAGCGTGCCGGACGGCGCGTCGGCCTCGGCCTGGGCTTCGCGGCGGGCGGCCTGGGTGCCGTCGGCGTGGTCACGGCCGCGGCGCTCGACACGGTCCCGCTGCTGCTGGTGTCGCTGTTCGTCTACGGTGCGGGCACGTCGACCAACCTGCAGGCCCGCTACGCCGGCACCGACCTGGCCGCGCCGGACCGGCGCGCCACCGCGGCGAGCGTCGCCATGGTCTCGACGACGCTCGGCGCGGTCGCGGGACCCAACCTCGTGGAGCCGCTGGGCGGGCTCGCCACGTCGCTCGGCCTCCCGGCGCTCGCCGGCCCGTTCCTCCTCGCGGCGGTCGCCTTCCTCGCCGCCGGGGCGACGCTGTTCGGCTTCCTGCGTCCTGACCCGTTCCTCGTCGCCCAGCAGCTCGCGCGCACCGACCGCGCGACGGCGGGCACGACGGCGGGCCCGGTGGACAGCGCGGTGGGCGCGGCAGGCGAGGCCCCGGCGCGCCGAGAGGTCCCCACGGGCGTGCTCGTCGGCGCGACCGTGATGGTGGTGACCCAGGTGGCGATGGTCGCGATCATGACGATGACGCCGGTGCACATGCGCGGCCACGGGCACGACCTGGGCGACGTCGGCCTCGTCATCGGCGTCCACGTGGCCGCGATGTTCCTGCCCTCGCTGGTCACGGGCGTCCTCGTCGACCGCGTGGGGCGTGTGCCGATGGCCGCGGCGGCCGGCGTCACGCTGCTGCTGGCCGGGATCACGGGCGCTGCCGCACCCGCCGACTCGATGGGGCTGCTGATCCTGGCCCTCGCGCTGCTCGGCCTCGGCTGGAACTTCGGGCTCATCGCCGGCACCGCGCTCATCGTCGACGCGACCACCCCCGCCACGCGCGCCCGCACGCAGGGCACCGTCGACGTCCTCATCGCCCTCGCGGGCGCGGGCGGCGGCGCGATGTCCGGCCTGGTGGTGGCCGGGTCGAGCTACGCCACCCTGGCGCTCGCCGGCGGGGTGCTGTCGCTGCTGCTCGTGCCCGTGCTGTTCGTCGCCCGGCGCCGCGTCGTCCGCCGCTGACGCCCTGGCGCGCCGGCACGACCTCGTTGCGAATCCTGCAATCCAGGACGCGCAGGGGGCGGGACGTACCTAGGATCCGCGCACATGGACCGTCTCCGTACCGTCTGCAGGTTGGCCTTGTCCGCTGGCGTGCTTCTCACCGCCGGGTGCACCAACGCTCCACCGCCTCCTGCGCCGAGCCCAGGGCCGGAGGGGGTGGCGGTCGCCGTCGAGTACCTGCACGCCGTGGCCGACGCCTCGCCGGACGAGCTCGCGAAGGTCACCGCCTACTCCGTACTCAGCGACGACAGCGACGCGGTCGTCGGGGGTGGCGAGCTGCCCCCGGTCTGCCTGCGGACCGAGCTGGAGGCGATGTCCGACGTCGACCCCCACGCCGACGTGGAGTTCGAGACGATCGGTGGCCCCGTGTCCGGGGAGGTCGACGACGGAGGGTCCTCCTACCAGATCCTCATGGCGTACTTCCCGCTGGCGGACGGGTCGTCGCTCGGGCGGCAGGTCGGCCTCTACGACGAGGAGCTGCGGGTCTTCATCGAACCGTCCGACCCGTGCGAGGACGCCGTCGGGCGGTAGCCCCCTCAGCCGACGGGCGTCGGGACGGCGGAGGACAGCGACGCGGCGAGACCGGCGACGGCGTCCGGCACGAGGGAGAAGTAGGCCCAGCGACCGCGCTGCTCGCGCTCGAGCAGGCCGGCCTCGACGAGGATCTTCAGGTGGTGGCTGACCGTCGGCTGGGAGAGGCCGACCGGCTCGGTGAGGTCGCAGACGCACGCCTCGGCGCCCGGCTGAGCGGCGACGATGGCCAGGAGCTGTACGCGCGCCGGGTCGGCGAGGGCCTTGAACGTCCGGGCCAGGTCGTGGGCCACGTCCGGCTCGACGGCGCGCGCGACGGCCGGCGTGCAGCAGCCGTCGTCGACGGAGGCGAGAGGCAGGGGCGCGTGCGTCGTCATACCCTGATCCTGCCACACATTGACATTCGTCGATAGGTGCTCCAAGATCGCCATATCGATGTTTCTCGATGCGACGTCCGGATGTGACGTCCCGGCGGGACCGGCGGTCCCGAGGTGAGGAGTGGTGATGAGCGAGGTTGCTCGGAGCGAGCTGCCGGTGGTCGTGATCGGCGCCGGCCCGGTGGGGCTGGCGGCAGCGGCGCACCTCCTGGAGCGCGGCCTGGAGCCTTTGGTGCTGGAGGCGGGGGAGGCCCCCGGCGCGGCGGTCGCGTCGTGGGGGCACGTGCGCCTGTTCTCGCCGTGGCGGTACGACGTCGACGCCGCGGCGCGCCGCCTGCTCGCGCCGACCGGGTGGACGGAGCCCGACCCCGACACCCTGCCGACGGGCCGCGAGCTCGTGGACGGGTACCTCGCCCCGCTCGCGGCCACCTCGCCGATCGCCTCGCGCCTGCGGACCGGCACCCGGGTCCTGGCGGTCGCCCGCGACGGCGCGGACAAGACCCGGTCCCTCGGCCGCGAGCGCCGGCCGTACCGGGTGCGCACCGTCGACGCCCACGGGCGCGTCACGGACGTCCTCGCCCGTGCCGTGGTCGACGCCTCGGGGACGTTCTCGACGTCGAACCCGCTGGGCGTCAGCGGGCTGCCCGCCGCCGGCGAGGCCGAGGCCGCGCCCTTCGTCACCGGCCCCCTGCCGGACGTGCTGGGGGCGTCGCGCGACCGGTTCGCCGGGAGGCACACGCTGGTGGTCGGCATGGGCCACTCCGCGGCGAACACGCTGTTGAGCCTGGTGGAGCTGTCGGAGTCGGCGCCGGGCACCATCGTCACGTGGGCGATCCGGGGCGGTTCCGCCCGCCGCCTCTTCGGCGGCGGCACGGACGACGAGCTGCCTGCCCGCGGGCTCTTGGGCAGCCGCCTGCGCGAGGCCGTCGACGCCGGCCGGCTCCGGCTGCTGACCCGCGTGTCGATCGAGCAGCTCGTGCCGGAGGGTGACCCGGGCGCGGGCACCGTGCGGGTGCTCGGGACGGCGAAGGACGAGCCGCTGACCCTGGACGTGCACGCGATCGTCAACGCGACCGGGTTCCGCCCCGACCTGGACATGCTGCGGGAGGTGCGCCTCGACCTCGACCCGATCGTGGAGGCTCCGAGTGCTCTGGCGCCGCTGATCGACCCGAACCAGCACTCGTGCGGCACCGTGCCGCCCCACGGCGAGCAGGTGCTCGCGCACCCGGACGACGGCTTCTACGTCGTGGGGATGAAGTCCTACGGCCGCGCCCCGACGTTCCTCCTGGCCACCGGGTACGAGCAGGTGCGCTCCGTCGCGGCGGCCCTGGCGGGCGACCGCGCGGCCGCGGACGCGGTCGAGCTGAACCTTCCCGCTACCGGGGTGTGCTCCAGCGACCTTGCCCTGGAGGCCGACGGTGCGGCTGGCGGGTCGTGCTGCGGCACGGCTCCGGCTGAGCCGCAGCTGGTCACGCTGGGCGTGGGCGCCCCGGCCGGGGTCGGGTTCGCCTCCGGGGTCGCGCACGGGCGTGCGGGTGACGGCGAGGACGCCTGACCTCCCAGGACCGAGCGCGACCGAGCCCGACCGAGCCCGACCGAGCACGACCGGGCACGGCGATGCCGGCCACGCCTTCGAGGCGTGGCCGGCATCGTGGTTCGTGCGGGGGGCGGGTGCTGCGATCAGGCGCCGGGCAGCGTGACCGGCTCGATGTCGAGGGAGGCGAGCAGGTCGCGCACCCGCCGCTCGATCTCGTCGCGGATCGGCCGGACGGCGTCGAGGCCCTGGCCGGCGGGGTCGTCGAGCTCCCAGTCCTCGTACCGCTTGCCGGGGAAGATCGGGCAGGCGTCCCCGCAGCCCATGGTGATGACGACGTCGGAGGCCTGGACGGCGTCCGTGGTGAGGACCTTCGGCTGCTCGGTGGTGAGGTCGATGCCGACCTCGGCCATCGCCTCCACCGCGGCGGGGTTGATGCGGTCGGCGGGCATCGAGCCGGCCGAGCGGACCTCGGCGGCGCCGCCGGACAGGGCGCGCAGGAAGCCGGCGGCCATCTGGGAGCGGCCGGCGTTGTGGACGCAGACGAACAGGGCGGACGGCCGGGCGCCGGTGGGGGTGACGGGCATGGCCTCATATTGATCGATGTCGATACACGGCGCAAGGCCCCGACGGGTCCGCGCGGTCAGGACTTTGGTCAGGACTGTGGTCAGGACTGTGGTCAGGACTGCGGTTCGACCGGCCCGTCCTTGCCGGCGACCAGGTCGCCGCAGCTCGTCTCCTGCGCGGTGACGACCACCGGGTCGTCGGGCCTGGCGTCGCGCGCCACGGTCGTCACCTCGCCGTTCGCGGCGGTCGCGGCGCCGTCGTCCAGGTCGACGAAGGTGCGCGTCACGGTGAAGGAGTCGCCGTCGTCGGTGGCGGCCTCGAGCCCGGCGAGGTGCAGCACCCCGTCGACGTCGGTGCAGCCGACGCCCGTGCCGTAGCCCGTGAACCCCTTGTCGAACGTGTAGTCGTCCCCCGCGAGGTTCTGCGTCGCGGCGAGGTCGCACTCGGCGGCGGAGAACAGCTGGGTGCCGCGCCCGGTGTCGACCAGCGCGACGGGCGCGGTGCCGTCGCCCGCCGCGACGACGTTCACGACGGCGGACGCGCGCTGCGGGCTCGCCGACCCGAGCGCCACGGAGAACGTGGCCCCCGACGCCGTGGTGATGCCGAACCGGCGGTCGGCGCCGCCGGTGAGCCAGGCGGTGTCGGCCTCCCCGTCGCCGTCCACGTCCACCGACTCGTGCGTGTCCGCCCCGGCGGGCGTGCTGCCGTCGGTGGCGGGGCAGCCGGCCCCCGCCGGCCTGCCGGGGACGGCGGGGGAGGCGGTGGGCGAGCCGGGACCGGTCGCGCCTTGGGTCGACGTCGCGGCCGACGTCGCGGCGGACGTCGCGGTCGACGACGCGCCGGGCTCGCCACCGCCGTCACCCCCGGCGACCAGCCAGACGACCAGGGCGACGACCACGACCGCGCCGAGCACGACCAGCCGCCAGGTCCAGGGGTTGCGGGCGGGCGTTCCGGGTCCAGGGGAGTCGCTCATGTTCCCCAGGCAATCACCGTCGGGCGGGGTCGTGCATCCTCGCGCGCGGTGCCAGGGCGGTCACGACCGGCGGCGCAGCGCCGGGTCGCCCTCCCGTGCCTCGAGCGCGGCGATGAGCGTGCGGGCGTCGTGCGGGCCGCGGTGGCGGACGCCGTCGAGGAAGAACGTGGGCGTGCCGCGCGCGCCGGAGGCCAGGGCGCTCGCCTCGTCAGCACGGACGCGGGCGTGCAGGGACTCGTCGGCCATGTCCGCGTCGAACTGCTCGAGGTCGAGGCCGAGCTCCGCGGCGTGCTCGCGCAGGTCGTCGGGCTCCAGCCGGGACTGGTGCGCGAACAGGCGGTCGTGCATCTCCCAGAACCGGCCCTGCCGCTCGGCGGCCTCCGCGGCGACGGCGGCGAGGTAGGCGTGCGGGTGCACGTCCACCAGCGGCAGGTGCCGCACGACGTATCGGACCCGGTCGCCGAAGTGCGCGCGCAGCTCGGCGCCCATGCCGGTGGCGCGGGCGCAGAACGGGCACTCGAAGTCGAGGTACTCGACCACGGTGTGCGCGGCGTCGACGTCGCCCTTCGCGTGGTCGCGCGTGGCGTCGACGGCGGGGGTGAGCAGCACGGGGAGGTCCGCGCTCGCCTCGCCGTACCGCACGCGGGCCACGGTGAAGATCGCCCAGCCGAGCAACGCGGACAGCACCATCGCGATGAGGATGCCGACCGTGGCCGCCTGGCCGGCGGGCGTGCCGTCGAACGCGAGGTCGACCACGAGCAGCGACACCGTGAAGCCGATGCCCGAGAGCGCGGCGCCGCCCAGCACGCTGCCCGGACCGACGCCGTCGGGCAGGGTGCCGAGGCGGGCGCGCAGCGCGCCCCACGTGCCGAGGCTGATGCCCACGAGCTTGCCCACGACGAGGCCAGCCACCACGCCCCACGTGATCACCGAGCCGAGGGCCGCCCCCAGCGCGCCGCCGCGCAGATCGATCCCCGCGTTGGCGAGGGCGAACAGGGGCACGACGACGAGGGACACGGGGCCGCGCAGCACGTCGTGCAGGCGGTGGTTGACCGAGATGGAGCGGGCCAGCCCGGCGCGGGCGTTGCGCGCGACGGCCGCGCTGGGCGACTGCCAGTAGTCGCGGAACAGGCTCTTGGCCTGGAGGACGTCGTCACGCCGCGTCGCGACGGCGGGCACCAGCAGCCCGGCGAGCATGCCGGCGAGGGACGGGTGGACGCCGGCCTGGACGGTCGCGCCCCACAGCACGACGACGACGAGCACGTAGGGCGAGCTGCGCCACTCGCGCATCCGGCCCAGCAGCCACAGCGCGCCGAGCGCGAGGACCGCGACCAGCAGCGGCGCGAGGTGCACGTCCTCGGAGTAGACGACGCCGATGATGCCGACGGCGAGGAAGTCGTCCACCACCGACAGGGTGAGCAGGAAGACGCGCAGCTGGCTCGACATCGCCGGCCCGACGAGGGCGAGCGCCCCGAGCAGGAACGCCGTGTCCGTCCCGACGACGACGCCCCAGCCGTGCGGGTCGGACCGCCCGGCGACGGCGAGGAAGACCAGCGCGGGCACGACCACGCCGAGCGTGCCCGCCACGAGCGGCACGAGGCGCTGGCTGCGCTGGCGCAGCGAGCCGATCGCGAGCTCCTGGCGCACCTCGAGCCCGACCACGAAGAAGAACAGCACCATGAGGCCGTCGTTGACCCAGTGGTGCAGGTCGAGGTCGAAGCGCAGGTCGCCGATGTCGACGTTGACCGGCAGGGCCCACAGCTGCTCGTACGCGCCGGACAGCGGCGAGTTGGCCCACACCAGGGCCAGCAGGGTCACGGCCGCCAGCAGCAGCGCCGCGCCCGACTCGGTGCGCAGGCGTTCGGCCAGCGCGCGTGCCGCCATGCGTGTCTCCGTCCGTGAGGGGTGCCGGTCCGCGAGGAGCGTACGACGCTCCCTCCCCGCCGGCCGTGGGGGAACACCGACCCGGGCCGCCGGTGTTCCCGGGAATGTTCACGGGAATCCCGGGAATGATCGGCGCCCACCGCCGGTTGTGGACCACGGCAGCTGAGAATCGTTCTCAACGCGACAGGCACCAGGAGGTCCCGGATGGCATCCCGCACCGAGCTCCGCCCGATCATCACCCTCCGCTCCACGGCGGGGACGGGCTTCACGTACGTCACCCGCAAGAACCGGCGCAACGACCCGGACCGCGTCGTCCTGCGCAAGTACGACCCCACGGTCCGCCGCCACGTCGACTTCAGGGAGGCCCGCTGATGAAGAACGCCATCCACCCCACCTACGGCCCGGTCGTCTTCCGTGACACCAGCGCGGGCACCGCGTTCCTGACGCGCTCCACGCTGGCCGGGGACGCCGCGTCCGGCCCGGGCCGCCCCGCCCGCACGATCGAGTGGGAGGACGGCCGCACCTACCCTGTGGTCGACGTCGAGATCTCGAGCGCCAGCCACCCGTTCTGGACGGGTGCCGCGCGCGTGGTCGACACCGCCGGTCGCGTCGAGAAGTTCCGTCGGCGCTACGGCACGGGCGCGCGGTAGGCGCTGCGCCCGGCCCCCGAGCGGGCAGGACAGGACACGGCAAGGGCCCGTGGCGCAGGCGCGCCACGGGCCCTTCGTGTGTCGCTGGTCACCATGACGGTGTCTCTGATATGTTCCACCTATTAGATATACCTAAACGATGGAGCGGCTTTTCATGTACCAGGGTGGCCCCACGATGCTCGACGACCGCGTGCTGCAGGAGGTGACCGACCGCGTCGCCGACGCGTTCGACGCCCCGACAGCCGCCGTCTTCGCCGAGGCGATGCGCCGCACCCTGCGCGACGCCGTCGTCCTCGAGCCCGACGGCACGGCGTTCGTGCTCACCGGCGACATCCCCGCGATGTGGCTGCGCGACTGCGCCGCACAGGTCCGCCCGTACCTGGCGCTGCTGGACCTCGACCCCGGGCTCGGCGACGTCGTCGCCGCCCTCGTGCGGAGGCAGAGCGGCCAGATCCTGCACGACCCGTACGCCAACGCCTTCAACCGCACGCCCGACGGCGCCGGCCACCAGGCCGACCGCACGGCGATGACGCCCTGGGTCTGGGAGCGCAAGTACGAGGTCGACTCGCTCGCCTTTCCCCTCCAGCTCGCGCACCAGCTGTGGCTCGCCACAGGCCGCACGGACCACCTCGACGACACCTTCCGCCAGGCCGCCGAGCTCGTCATCACCACCCTCCGGACCGAGCAGGACCACGACGCACGGTCCACCTACCGGTTCGAGCGCGACGACTGCCCGCCCACCGACACGCTGGTCCGCGACGGCCACGGGTCGCCCGTCGGCGTCACCGGCATGACCTGGAGCGCGTTCCGGCCCAGCGACGACGCCTGCGTCTACCACTACAACGTGCCCGGCAACCTGTTCGCCGCCGCGTCCCTGCGCGACCTCGCCGACCTCGCCCGCGGGCCGCTCGACGACACCGGTCTCGCCGCCCGGGCCGAGGCGCTCGCGGCCGAGCTGGACGACGCGACCCGCCGCCACGGCGTCGTCGACCACCCCGAGCACGGGCGGATCTTCGCCTACGAGGTCGACGGCCTCGGCCACCGGCTGCTCATGGACGACTCGAACATGCCGAGCCTGCTCTCCCTGCCGCTGACCGGCGGCATCGACGTCGACGACCCGCTCTACGTCGCGACGCGGCGCTTCATCTTCAGCGACGACAACCCCACCTACGTGCGCGGCGCGACGGGCGACGGCCTCGGCAGCCCGCACACGCCGCCGCGCTACGTCTGGCCGATCTCCGCCGCGGTCCGGGGCCTGACCTCGACGGACCCGGCCGAGAAGCGCGCCCTCGTCGCGTCGATGCTCGCCGCCAACGCGGCGCGCGGGCGGATGAGCGAGTCGTACCACGTCGACCGTCCCGAGGAGTTCACCCGGGAGTGGTTCAGCTGGGCGGACTCGATGTTCTGCGAGCTCGTGCTCGACATCGTCGGCCACCGGGTCCCCGGCGCGGCGACGGACAGGCTCACGCGCACCGCATAGGAGCGGTCGCGCGGATCGGCAAAGGAGGCGGTCAGCATCATGACGGTCACGACAGCGGCGACGGCGCCGCTCGGGCGCGACGAGGCGGCACCACCGCCCGTCAAGCCCGAGCGCCGCCGCGCCTCACGGCAGTGGCGGATCCAGGAACGGTGGGGGTGGCTGTTCGTCGCCCTGCCGATGCTTCTCTTCGCGGTCTTCGTGCTCGTCCCGGCGGGCATGGCGCTCGTCATGAGCTTCACCAGCTACTCGGTCATCGGTGACTCGCAGTGGCTGGGCCTCGACAACTACCGGCGGCTCTTCCTCGACCCCTACTTCGCCATCGCGCTGCGGAACACGGCGTACTACACGCTGCTGTTCGTGCCGCTCGGCATCGTCGTCGCGCTCGCCACCGCGCTGCTGCTCAACCGGAACGTGCGCGTCGCGTCGTTGTTCCGCACGTTCTTCTACGTGCCGGTCGTGTCGTCGACGGTCGCGACCGCGACGATCTGGCTGTGGCTGCTCAACCCGCAGTTCGGCATGGTGAACGTCGCGCTCGGCTGGTTCGGCATCGACGGGCCCGCCTGGCTGTACGACTCGCACTGGGCGATGCCGGCCATCGTCATCATGAGCGTCTGGGCCGGGTTCGGCACCAACATGATGATCTACCTGGGCGGGCTGCAGGGCATCCCGCCACAGCTGTACGAGGCGGCCCGCATCGACGGCGCCGGCTGGTGGACGCAGCTGCGCTACATCGTCATGCCGAGCCTGTCGCGCACGACGTTCCTCGTCTCGACGCTGCTGGTCATCGGCGCGTTCCAGGTCTTCGACCAGGCCTACGTGCTCACCAAGGGCGGACCGGGCAACTCGACGATCACGCTCGTCTACTACATCTACACGCAGGGCTTCGGGAACCTCGAGATGGGGTACGCGTCCGCGATCTCCTTCGTGCTGTTCCTCATCATCGCCGTCTTCGCGGTGATCAACGCCCGCATCACGGGAAGGGACAACACGTGAGCGCGCAGACCGCATCCGGCCTGTCCGTCGCGGGCACCACTGCCGGAGCCCTCGCCGCCGGGACGTCCCGGCCCGCCCCGACCCACACCACGCGCAAGACGCCGGCACAGCGCGTCGCCGCGGTCGCCTGGTGGGTCGCCGTCGTCCTCGTGGCGATCCTCACCGTCTTCCCGCTGTTCTGGACCCTGGTCACGTCCCTCAAGCCCGCGGGCGACATCCTGTCGGGCGCGCTGGACCTTATCCCGCGGACCGTGACCCTCGAGAACTACGAGCGCGTGGTCACCGAGGTGCCGTTCGGCCGGTACTTCCTCAACTCGATGGTCCTCGCCGTCGGCGGCGTGGTGCTGAACCTGTTCTTCGGCTCCCTCGCCGGGTACGCGTTCGCCAAGCTGACGTTCCGGGGCCGCCGGGCGCTGTTCGTCACGCTGCTGGGGTCGCTGATGGTGCCCGGCATCGTCACCATGGTGCCGTCGTTCCTGGTGCTGCGCGCCATCCCGTTCGCCGGCGGCAACAACGTCATTGGCCAGGGCGGCGTCGGCCTCCTCAACACGTACTGGGCGATCATCCTGCCGGGGGCCGCGGGGGCGTTCGCCGTGTTCTTCATGCGGCAGTTCTTCTCGTCGATCCCGGACGAGCTGGGGGAGGCCGCGCGGATCGACGGCGCGTCCGAGTTCCGCATCTTCACCCAGGTGTACCTTCCGCTGGCGAAGGCGGGGGCGGCCGTGCTGGCGATCCTCACCTTCCAGGCCGGGTGGAACGCCTTCATGTGGCCGCTCATCGTGCTCAACGTCCAGGAGATGTGGACGGTCCAGGTGGGCCTCGCCTCGTTCGTCACGGACTACGCCACCGACTACGGCCCGCTCATGGCGGGCACCGTCCTCACCAGCCTGCCCGTGCTGCTCCTGTTCGTCTTCGCGCAGCGCTACATCATCGAGGGGGTCTCCCATGTCAACGCTCGTTAGCCGCCGCGCGGTGCTGCGGGCGCTCGGCCTGGGCGCCGGCGCCGCCGTCCTGTCCTCCTGCGCGGCGCCGAACCAGCCGCGGTACACCGCCGACGGGGCACGCCGCCTCACCATGTGGGGCAGCTGGTCCGGTGACCAGGCCGCGCAGATCCAGACCCAGCTCGACGCGTTCAACGCGGCCCAGTCCGACTTCGTGTTCCACTACGTGCCCCAGGGTGCGCTCGAGGAGAAGATGCTCACCGGCATCGCGTCGGGCAACGTGCCCGACCTCGTGCTGTGGGACCGGTGGCAGACCGCGAAGTACGGCCGCCGGGGCGCGCTGCAGCAGATCGACTCGTGGGCCGCGCGCGACGGCGTGGACCTCGGCGACTTCTACGCCGAGGCGGTGCGCGAGATGAGCGTGGAGGGGAAGGCGTTCGGCCTGCCCCTGATCGTCGACACGCGCGCGATCTTCTACAACAAGGCGCACCTCGACGACGCCGGCATCCGGCCGCCGACGACGTGGGCCGAGCTGGCCGACGCCGCGGAGGCCCTGACGGTCCGTGAGGGCGGGCGGCTGAAGCGGGCCGGGTTCGAGATCCAGGACGTGGGTCTGTTCTCGATGTGGCTCGGTCAGGCCGGCGGGCGGCTCCTCGACCCGACCGAGCGGTACACGGCGTTCGACTCCCCGCAGGGGCTGGAGGTCCTGGAGTTCTGGGACGACCTGCTGCACCGGCGCGGCGTCTACGAGCTGGGCTTCTCCGACGGCATCGACGCCTTCGCGCAGGGCATCGTGTCGATGAAGTACGACGGCCCCTGGAACCTGCCGACCTGGGACGCCGTCGACGGGCTCGAGTACGGCGTCGTGCCCGCGGTCGTCGGGCCGCACGGCGACTCGGGCGCCTCCATGGGCGGCTTCGGGCTCGTCGTCCCCACCGACGCCCCCTGCCCCGAGGGGGCGTGGGAGCTCATGAAGTGGTGGGCCGTGGACCAGGCGAACAGCCTCGCGTTCGCGAAGATCAGCAAGAACATCCCGGCGAACGTCGAGGCGTCCCAGCGCGCGGTGCACACCGTGGACGACCGCTTCGGCCCGTTGGTGAAGACCATCGAGGTCGCGAAGGTCCGCCCCCCGGTGCCCGGGTACTCGGACGTCGAGACGCTCGCCCTCATCCCCGCCCTGCAGGAGGTCATGTCCGGCACCCTGGGCGGCCCCGCCGCCCTCGCCGAGGCTGCCGCGCAGGGCGACCGCATCCTGGAGGCCAACCGATGACCACGACCGTCCCCGACACCGCGCCGCTGCAGACCTGGGCGGGGCGGGCCGACGTCGCGCAGCTCAGCGTCGACCTGCTCTACGGCGCCGCGGCCCCGCAGCTGCTCCACAACGCGCACCCGCGGCCGGACGACACCACCTTCAACTACTGGTGGCTGGCGCACGTCGTCGACTGCCGGCTCGACGCGTTCTCCCGCACCGGCGAGGTGGCGTGGCTGGACGCGGCGCGCGCGACGGCGGCGAACATCCGGGAGCGCAACGACGGCAGCCTGTTCAACGACTACTTCGACGACATGCTCTGGTACGCCCTCGCCCTGCTGCGGCTCGCCGAGGCGACCCCGGACGACGCCGAGCGGGCCGCCGTCGAGGCG
Source organism: Isoptericola sp. NPDC055881 (assembly GCF_053615895.1). NCBI lineage: Bacteria > Bacillati > Actinomycetota > Actinomycetes > Micrococcales > Promicromonosporaceae > Isoptericola > Isoptericola sp. NPDC055881. Next base: position 26,043 of record NZ_JBSHCR010000001.1, on the reverse strand, counting down.
GACGTCCTCGCGCTGTGGGAGCACGTCGTGGAGCACGGGTGGAACGACGTCCACGGCCCGTCGCTGTCGTGGCGCAAGCAGCAGCCCGACTACAAGAACACGCCGGCCAACGGGCCGCTCGCGATCCTCGGCGCGCGGCTGACGCGGCGCACCGGGGACGAGGCGTACCTCGACCGCGCGCTGACCACGGTCGCGTGGCTGGAGGAGCACCTGGTCGGCCCCGACGGCTTCGTCGAGGACGGGATGGGGCGCGAGGGCGGGACGGACGTCGACACGCACTGGCGCTTCACCTACAACCAGGGCCTGTACATCGGGGCCTGCGTCGAGCTGTTCAGGTCCACCGGGGACAGCGGCTGGCTGGACCGTGCCGAGCGCACGGCCGTGACGTCGGTGCGCGAGCTCGCCACGGGCGGCGTCTTCCGGCGGGAGGGGGAGCTCGTCGACGACGACGTGCCCGACACGGCGGGCGGCGACGTCGGCCTGTTCAAGGGGGTCTGGTACCGGTACGCGGCGGAGCTGCTCGACGAGCGCGCCGTCCCCGAGGTGGAGGACCTCCTCCGGTCGAGCACCGACGCCCTGTGGGCGCACGGCGTCGTGCCGTTCGACGCCGTGCCCCCCGCGGACGGCGCCCCGGCCGCCGCCGTCGAGAGCCTGCGGGGCGCCGGCGTGGTGCTGCGCGCCGGTGACGACTGGGCCTGCGCCGCCCCGACCCAGGTGGGGTACTCGACGCTGCTGAGCGCGGTCATGGCGCTCGAGGTGCGTGCCCGCCGCGACTGACGGGCCGGTCCGGCTAGGAGCTCGCCGAGCGGGGCGCGGGGGCGGTGGAACCGCCGTCCATGATCCGCACGGGCACGGTGTCCTGTGCGACGTCGCCCCGCTCGGCGAGCTGCCGCTCGACCAGCTCGAAGGCGCGCGCCCCGATCGCGTCCTGGTCCTGCTGCACGTGGGTGAGGGGGATCGCCGCGTCCACGTACTCCGGCGGCGCGTCGAAGCAGATCACGGAGAGGTCGCCCGGCACCGACCGGCCCAGCCGCTGCGCGGCCTGGAGCACGAGGCGCGCCGAGTGGTACTCGGTCACGACGCACGCGGTCAGGTCGGGGTGCGTGCCGAGGAACTCGACCAGGCCCTCGACGTCCTCCTCGGGCGTGACCGAGGAGCCCGGCACCACGGAGCGGACCCCGGAGTACACCTGCGTCTCCTCGAGGCGCACCTGGTGGGCGGCGTGAGCCGCCACCACCCCGCGCTTCCGCTCGTCGAGGGTCGACACGGCGTTGGGGGACTGGACGAGCGCGATCCGCGTGTGGCCGAGACCGAACAGGTACTCCGCCGCCAGCCGGCCGCCGGTGACGTTGTCGGAGGTCACGGTGCTGACGGGCACGCCCGTCAGGGTCCGGTCGACGATGACGAGGGGGAACCCGCGCCCGACGAGCGCGGCGACGCTCTGGGGGATGGCCTGCGAGGACGTGGGCAGCAGCACCAGCCCGTCGATGCCGCGGTCCAGCTGCTCCTCGATGAGGCGCTCCTCGAGGTCGGAGTCGCCGCGGGACATCGCCACCACGACGTGCGCGCGCTCCCGGGAGGCCTCCAGCAGCCCGCCGAGCAGGTGCGACCCGAACGCGTCGTCGAACCCCGGCACGACGTAGCCCACCAGCGGCAGGCGGCCGGCCTCGTCCTGGGGCGGGCCCGCAGGGGTCGTGGAGACGACGATCGTCCCGATGCGGGGGCGTCGCGTCACGAAGCCCTCGTCGCGCAGCATGTCGAGCGCACGCTTGATGGTGATGGCGCTGACCGAGAACTCCTCGACGAGCTCCGCCTGCGTCGGCAGCCGGTCGCCGACGGCGAGCCCGCCGCCGACGATGCGTGCCCGCAGCGCCTCGTGCACCTGGGCGTACAGCGCGTCCGTCAAGCCAGCTCCCGTCCTCGGACCGCATGAACAGTCGAATGAATATGATCTCTGATCCTGGGTCCATTGTGGGGCCTCGCGCGGCCCGGAGGCCCGATCCCGACGGCGGGCCAGGCCCGCAAGGAGGCGTGCAGATGCGCATCGAACGACTCGTGGCCGAGTACGGCGCACCGCAGGTGGGGATCGGCACCGCCGCCCCCCGCCTGTCGTGGACGAGGACCGGCGGCGGCGGGGTGCAGCACGGGTACGAGGTGCGGCTGCGCACCGCCGACGGCGCGACCGAGGTGGGGCACGCCACGGGCCCTGACCAGGTGCTGGTGCCCTGGCCGTTCCGCGACCTGCGCTCGCGGGAGCGGGTCCGCGTCGAGGTCCGCGCCCAGACCGACGTCGGGTGGACGCCGTGGAGCGACGCCCTCGAGCTCGAGGCGGGCCTGCTCGCGCCGGAGGACGTCGAGGCGCGGTTCGTGAGCCCGCGCGACGTCGGCGGGCTGGACGGCGGGGCCGTGGTGCTGGCCCGCGACCTGGAGCTGGCGGGCCCGGTGGCGTCCGCGCGGCTGTACGTCACGGCGCACGGCGTCTACGACGCGTGGATCGGCGGGCGGCGCGTGGGCGACCACCTGCTCGACCCGGGATGGACCGCGTACGACGCACGCCTGCGCTACCAGACCTACGACGTCACCGAGCACCTGCGTGCGCCGGGCGCGCACCGCCTCGCCGTCGGTCTGGGGAACGGGTGGTACCGCGGACAGCTGACGTGGACCCACCAGCGCGACTCCTACGGGGACCGGCTCGCGCTCCTGGCCCAGCTCGAGATCACCTACGCGGACGGACGCCGCAAGACCGTGGTCACCGACGAGAGCTGGCGGGCCGGGACGACGGGCGTGCTCGCCGACGACCTGTACGACGGCCAGACGACGGACCTGCGGCGACCGCTCGCGCCCGACGCCGTCGCCGACGGCCCGGTCGACGTGCTCGACGCCGACACCGGGCGGCTGGTGGCCCCGACCGGGCCGCCCGTGCGCGAGGTCGCGACCGTCCCCGCGCGCGAGGTCCGCACCTCGCCCGCCGGGCGGCAGATCCTCGACTTCGGCCAGAACGTCGTCGGGTGGGTGCGTCTGCGCGTGACGGGGGAGCGAGGCGACACCGTGACCGTGCGGCACGCCGAGGTGCTCGAGGACGGCGAGCTGGGCGTGCGGCCCCTGCGCGCCGCCCGGGCGACGGACACCTACGTCCTCGCCGGGGGCGAGCAGGTGCTCGAACCCCGCTACACCTTCCACGGGTTCCGGTACGCAGAGGTCACGGGCGCCGACGTCGTCCCCGACGACGCGCACGCCGTGGTCGTCAGCTCCGACCTGCGCCGCACCGGATGGTTCGAGTGCTCCGCACCGGACGTGAACCGGCTGCACGAGAACGTCGTGTGGGGCATGCGCGGCAACTTCGTCGACGTCCCCACCGACTGCCCGCAGCGGGACGAACGGCTCGGATGGACCGGCGACATCCAGGTGTTCGCCCCCACCGCAGCCTTCCTGTTCGACGTGGGCGGCTTCCTCGGCTCCTGGCTGCAGGACCTCGCCGCGGAGCAGCAGGCCGACGGCGGCGTACCCTTCGTCGTGCCCGACGTCGTGCGCGAGCTCCGCGGCCCCGGCCCGGAAGACGGCCGACAGACCCCCGCCGCCGGCTGGGCGGACGCCGCCGTGCACGTGCCGTGGACGCTGTACCAGCGCTACGGCGACGTCGGCGTGCTGGAACGGCAGTACGGCTCCATGCGCGCCTGGGTCGAGAAGTCGCGGGCGCTGGCCGGCGACTCCCTCCTGTGGGACACCGGCTTCCAGTTCGGCGACTGGCTCGACCCCGACGCCCCGCCGCACGACTCCGCCGCAGCGAAGGCCGACCCCGCCGTCGTCGCCACCGCGTACCTGGCGCGCAGCGCCCACCTCCTGGCCCGCACCGCCCAGGTGCTGGGCCACGACGCCGACGCCCGGCGCTACGCGCAGCTGGCCGACGACGTCGCGCACGCGTTCCGCGACGCGTACGTGGACGCGGACGGCACCGTCCGCAGCGACTGCCAGACCGTGTACGCCCTCGCGCTCGTCTGGGACCTGCTCGGCACCGACGCGCAGCGCCGCGGCGCAGGCGAACGCCTGGCCCGGCTGGTCCGCGACGCGGGCCACCATGTCAGCACCGGGTTCCTCGGCACGCCCGTCGTCCTCGACGCGCTGTGCGCGGCCGGCCACCCCGATCTCGCGCACGAGATGCTCCTGACCCGCACCGTGCCCTCCTGGCTCTACCCCGTGAGCATGGGCGCCACCACGATCTGGGAACGCTGGGACTCGCTGCTGCCCGACGGGTCGATCAACCCCAGCGAGATGACCTCGTTCAACCACTACGCCTACGGCGCCGTCGCGGACTGGCTGCACCGCAGCGTCGCCGGGATCGCGCCCGCCGCACCCGGCTACCGCGAGATCCTGGTGCGCCCCCTGGTGACCGGGCACCTCACCAGCGCGTCGGCCCGGCTGGACAGCCCCTACGGCCCGGTCCGCGTCGCGTGGACGCTGTCCGGCGGAACCTTCGAGCTGGAGCTCGACGTGCCGCCCGGCACCACCGCGCACCTCGACCTGCCCCTGGACGGACCGGTCCGCACCGTCGGACCCGGAACCCATCACGTCACCGGCGACTGGGTGCGCCCGACCGTGCACCCGGCCGTGCAACCGACCGTGCGCCCGGCCGTACACCCGATGGAGCTCACACCACCCGTCGAGGGCCCTCCCAGCCCGAGATGATGACGTGGGCGGCATGATGCGTCGAGACCTGACCATGCCGCCCGGCCGCACCCCCGGCCGGTCCCTCCTCCGTCGTCCGTTCGCCGCCGGGGCGGGGGTCGTGGCGCTCGCGGGCACCCTCGCCGCGTGCGACGCGACCGCCTCCGCCGACGACGTGGGCGACTTCTTCGACACGAGCTCCGTGCACACCGTCTCCGTCGACTACGACGAGGACGACTACCAGCAGATGCTCGACACCTACGCCGACACCGGCGACAAGGACTGGATCAAGGCCACCGTCACCATCGACGGCGAGGAGTACGACGACGTCGGGCTGCGGCTCAAGGGCAACTCCAGCCTGCGCGGGCTCGGGGGCACGGGCACGACCGCTCAGCAGGACGCTCAGCAGGACGGGCAGCAGGGCGGCGGGCAGGCGCCCGGCGGCTTCGGCGAGGGCGACGGCTCGGCGTCGGCGGACGACCCGGCGGGCCTGCCGTGGCTGATCCGCCTGGACAAGTACGTCGACGGCCAGGAGCACGACGGCCGCGCCTCCTTCGTGGTGCGCGGCAACACCACGGAGTCGTCGCTCAACGAGGCGGTGGCGCTCAAGGTGCTGGAGCTGGCCGACGTGCCGTCGGAGCAGGCCACCTACGCGCGGTTCAGCGTGAACGGCAGCGACGAGGCGCTGCGCCTCGTGATCGACCTGCCGGACGACGACCTGTGGAACGAGGACACGTACCCGGACGGCGGGATCACGTACAAGGCGGACGCGGACGGCGACTGGTCGGTGCGTGACACCCTCGCGGACTACGCCGAGGCGTTCGAGGCGAAGTACGACAGCGAGGGCTCGACCGACGACGACGCGGCGTACGCACCGCTCGCGGAGTTCCTGGAGTTCGTGAACGACTCGTCCGACGCCGAGTTCGCCGCGAAGCTGGGCGACCACCTCGACGTCGACTCCTTCGCCCGGTACCTCGCCGTGCAGGACCTGGTGGCGAACTCCGACGACATCGACGGCCCCGGCAACAACTCCTACCTGCACTACGACCCGGACACCGGCCTCATGGAGGTCGTCGCGTGGGACCAGAACCTCTCCTACGGCGGCCTCGGCGGCGGCATGGGCGGGGCGGGCGGTCGTCCCGGCGGGCAGGGTGGTCAGGCCGGTCAGGACGGTGCGCGCCCCTCGGGCGCCCCGGACGGGATGCAGCCGCCGGACGGCGCGGACCTTCCGGACGGCGCAGACCTGCCGGACGGCGGGCAGGGCGGCCCCGCTGGCGGCGGGGGCGGCGGGTTCGGCGGCGGGTTCGGTGGCACGGAGAACCCGCTGGTCACGCGGTTCCTGGCGAACGACGACCTCAAGGCGGCCTACGAGTCCGCCGTGGAGGACCTCACGGCGTCGATCTACGACAGCGGCGACGCGCAGGACTACCTCGACTCGCTGACCGCGACGCTGTCCGACGACGCCTCCGACCTCGTCGACGCGGACACGCTGCAGACGGAGTCGCAGGCGGTCTCCGACCTGCTCACCGCCGACGCCGTGCAGAGCAGCCAGGGCAGCCAGGGCAGCCAGCGCGGCGCGGGCCGGGACGACGAGGAGGACGACGAGGCGGCCGCGGCGTCCTGACGAGCGGCCGGCTACAGCGCGGGCATCGCCCGCCCGGGGATCAGCAGCTCGTCCACGAAGCACCAGCCCCAGTACTCGCCCGGCTCGACCGACCGCATCACCGGGTGCGCGGTGGTGTGGAAGTGGGCCGTCGCGTGCTTGGCGGGCGACGAGTCGCAGCACCCGACGTGCCCGCACTGCACGCACGCGCGCAGGTGCACCCACGTGCCGCCGTCGGCCACGCACTCGGGGCACTCGCCGGTCGTCTCGGGAGGGACGGGGACGATCTGGTCCAGGTGCTCGCAGGTGCTGGTGGTGGTGCTGGTCATGTCGCGGTCCTCGTCGTCGGCGGGCGCACGCCGGGCATCGTCGGTGCTGACTTGATCCTCAAACCGCCCGTTTGAGGATCAAGTCAGCACGCAGGATGCGACGCGCGGGGCACCGACCAGGGTGCGTCGTACGGGCGCCGCGGGCAAGGGCTCCGGGGTGGCGCGGTGCGTCGAGGGCGGGGCGCCGCTACCGTGTCGCCATGCCCGCAGGTTCCCCGTCCCCGAGCGAGGCGAAGGCGAGCCCCGAGCGCACCGCGGTGATCGTGGAGGACGACCCGGACGTCCGGGACCTTCTGGACGCGGTGCTGACCCAGGCCGGCTTTGCGACGTCGACCGCCGCCTCCGGGCTGGAGGGCGTCGAGCTGGTGCGGCGCACCGACCCGCTCGTGACGACGCTCGACGTGGGCCTGCCCGACATCGACGGGTTCGAGGTGTGCCGGCGCATCCGGGCGGTGTCGGACACGTACGTCGTGATGCTCACGGCGCGCGCGGACGAGATCGACGCTCTGATGGGCCTCGACGCCGGCGCCGACGACTACCAGACCAAGCCGTTCCGGCCTCGCGAGCTGCGAGCGCGCATCGAGGCGATGCTCCGCCGTCCGCGGCGCACCGTGCCGGTGCCGTCCGAGCCCGCCGGCCAGGCGCCGTCGGCCACCACGGGAGCGCCGTCGGGGCCGGCCGCCGTCGCGCACGAGATCGTCGTCGACGGTCTCGTGGTCGACGTGGCGGGCCGCACCGTGGTCGTGGAGGGCACGGAGGTGCACCTCACGCGCAGCGAGTTCGACCTGCTCGCCGCCCTGGGTGGCGCGCCGGGCCGCGTGCTGTCTAAGGACGCGCTGGTGCGCGTCCTGTGGGGCGACGAGTACGACACCGGCACCCGGGTGGCCGACCCGGACCGGCGCAGCGTCGAGGTGCACATGGCCAACCTGCGCCGCAAGCTCGGGGACGACCCGGCGGCCCCCCGCTGGATCCGGACGGTGCGCGGCGTCGGCTACCGGTTCGACCAGCCTTCCTGAGCGATCAGCCCGGCGATCACGACGGCGCCCGCGTCCGCCGCCGCGGCGACCGCCTCGAGGTGGTCCCAGCCCGCGTCCACACCCCCGGAGCCCAGCGCCTCCAGGGCCTGGGTGGCGGCCGTCGCGAGGTCGGCCACGCCGAGCATCGTCGCCGTGCTGCGCAACGTGAGCAGCAGGTCGTGCGCGGCGTCGAGGTTGCGGTCGCGCAGGGCGTCGCCCAGGGCGGCCGTCCGGCCCGGGAGGAGCCGGATCCACGACGTCGCGAACCCCACGAGGGCCGCGCGGTCCCCGTGCAGGTCGGCGGCGAGCTGCTCCCAGGCGTCCTCAGGACACCACAGCTCGTCCGGCGGGGTGGTCATGGGCGCTCCGGGGCTGGTCGGGTGTACCGGCACCACCGATCATGCGGACCCCGCCTCGGGTTGACCTGCGGTTCGGCTCAAGATCGGATCAAGATGTGTGCTCGGCGCCTCCGCGCCGGGACGTCGTGCGCCCCCTACCCTGGGCCGCATGCCCGACACCCCCCTCGACCGTCCGGTCGTCCTGCTCGTCGCGGACGCGCACGCCGCGCAGGTGGAGCAGGAGTTCCGTGCCCGCTACGACCGTGACTACCGGATCGAGCTGGTGGGGTCGGCCGACGCCGCGCTGGACCGGCTGCGTGAGCTGGTGGCAGGACGCGTGCCGGTCGCGATGATCGCTGCGGAGCGCCGGCTGCCGGACTCGACGGGCGTCGAGCTGCTGCACCAGGTCCCCGCGGTGGTGTCCACCGCGCGGCGCGTGGCGCTGATCTCGGGCGACGAGTACGCGGACGCCCTCGACGAGATGCGCGCGGCCCTGCTGCGCCGCGACATGGACACGTTCGTCGGCATCCCGCGGGGGGCGCGCGACGAGGAGTTCCACACGGCGCTCGTGGAGCTGCTGTCGGAGTGGGGCTGGTCCGTGGCCCGCCCCACCGTGACGTCCACCGAGATCGTCGCCGCCCCGGGGGACCGGGAGGCGGCCGCGATCCGTGACCTGCTGGAGCGGCTCGGCGTCCCGAACCGGGTCATCGCGCCGGACGACGCGGACGCGCGCGCGATCCTCGCGGAGGCGGACCCCGACGCGGCGCTGCCGGTGGTGCGCACGTTCGCCGGCCGCGTGGTGTCGGGCGCGACGCCGGCCGCCGTCGCCGAGACGATGTACGGCGGCTACGACTCCATCCCGCCCGGGGAGATCGCCGACGTCGCCGTGGTCGGCGCGGGCCCCGCGGGCCTCGCTGCCGCGGTGTACGCGGCGTCCGAGGGCCTGTCGACCGTGGTGCTGGAGCGCGACGCCATCGGCGGTCAGGCGGGGTCGAGCTCGATGATCCGGAACTACCTGGGCTTCCCGCGCGGGATCTCCGGGATGCGGCTGGCGCAGCGGTCGCGCGTGCAGGCCGGCCGGTTCGGGGCGCGCTTCTACACCGGTCGCGCGGCGGCGCGGATCGAGCCGGGCCCCGCGGGCGAGCCCGAGCACCACCACGTGCACGTGGACGGCGCGCAGCTGTGCGCGCGCACGGTGGTGCTCGCGACGGGGGTCTCGTACCGGCGGCTCGGCGTGCCCGGCCTCGACGACCTCGTGGGCGCGGGGGTCTACTACGGCGCCGCGAGCTCGATGGCGCGGGAGATGGCGGACCGGGACGTGGTCGTGGTGGGCGGCGGCAACTCGGCGGGCCAGGCGGCCGTGCACCTGGCGAAGTTCGCCGGGTCGGTGACGATCCTCGTGCGCCGCGGCAGCCTCGCCGAGACGATGTCGGACTACCTGGTGCGGGAGATTGCGGCGACGCCGACCATCGCGGTGCGGCCGCGGACCGTCGTCACGGACGGCGGGGGCGACGGGCGCCTGCAGTGGCTGATCACGGAGGACCTGGATACCGGCGAGCGCTCGAAGACGCACGCGGACGGCCTGTTCTGCCTGCTCGGTGCCGAGCCGGACTGCGGCTGGCTGCCCGACGGGCTCGCGCGCGACGACCACGGCTTCGTCCTCACCGGCCGGGACGTGCCGCAGGAGGACTGGGCCGACGGCCGTCCGCCGGCCAGCCTGGAGACCACCCTGCGCGGCGTCTTCGCCGTCGGCGACGTGCGCGCCGGCTCCATGAAGCGCGTCGCGTCCGCCAGCGGCGAGGGCGCCTCCGTGCTGCCGCTGGTGCACTCCCACCTCGCCTGGCTGCGGGCCCAGGAGTTCGGCGCCTGACGCGCGCGACCGGGGCAACGCGAGTGGAATGGGCAGCATGGACCAGGCCCAGGACGTCATCGCGGAGCCGACGCCGTGGGCCTCGCCCCCGCAGGAGGTGCTCGCCGCGCTGCGGGCCGACGACGGCGGGCTGACCGCCGCCGACGCCGCGGCGCGCCTCGCGGAGGTGGGGCCCAACCGGCTGCCCCCGCCGCAGAAGGACCCGCTGTGGAAGCGGATCCTGGTGCACTTCGACGACGTGCTCATCTACATCCTGCTCGTCGCCGCGGTGCTCAAGGCGATCCTCGGCGACTGGGTCGACTTCACCGTGATCCTGCTGGTCGCGGTGGTCAACGCGGCGATCGGCTTCATCCAGGAGGGGCGCGCCGAGAGCGCGCTCGACGGCATCCGCCAGATGCTGTCCGTCCATGCCGAGGCGCGCCGGGACGGCGCGTGGGCCAAGGTCGACGCCGACGACGTCGTGCCCGGCGACGTGGTGCGGGTGCGCTCCGGGGACCGCGTCCCCGCCGACGTCCGCCTGCTGGAGGCGGTCAACCTGCGCGTCGAGGAGTCGGCGCTCACGGGCGAGTCCGTCGCGGCGAGCAAACGCGTCGACGCCGTCGCCCCGGACGCCGGGGTGGGGGACCGCACCAGCATGCTGTTCTCCGGCACCCTCGTGGCCGCCGGGCAGGGCGTCGGGGTGGTGACGGCCACCGCCGAGCGCACCGAGATCGGGCGCATCCAGACGATGATCTCCGAGGTCACGAGCCTGGAGACGCCGCTCACCCGGCAGCTCGACCGGTTCGGCAAGCTGCTCGCGGGCCTCATCCTCGCGATGGCCGTCGTCATGGTCGTCATCGGCCGGGTGGTGCACGACTTCTCCGTGCCGGAGCTGGTGTCCGCGTCGATCGGCTTCGCCGTGGCCGCGGTGCCGGAAGGTCTGCCTGCACTGGTGACGATCACCCTGGCGCTCGGCGTGCAGCAGATGGCGCGCCGCCGTGCCATCACGCGCAAGCTGCCCGCCGTCGAGACGCTCGGCTCGGTCACCACCATCTGCTCGGACAAGACGGGCACGCTCACGAAGAACGAGATGACGGCCCGCACCGTGCGTACCGCGGGCCGCACCTACGACGTCGAGGGCGCGGGATACGCCCCGGCCGGCGAGATCACCCTCGGTGAGGGGGCGTCGAGCCGGCACGCGGACCTGGCCGACGACGGCGACCTCGCCGCCGTCGTCGCGGCCATGATGCTGTGCAACGACGCCCGCGTGGTGCCCGGTGACGCGGACGGCGACGCCGGCTGGCGGCTCGTCGGCGAGCCGACCGAGGGCGCCCTGCGCAGCCTCGGGATGAAGGCAGGCTTCGACACGCAGGGCTGGCGGCGCCTGGCCGTCGTGCCGTTCGAGTCCGAGACCAAGTACATGGCCACGCTGGACCAGGCCCCCGACGGCGCGCTGCTCGTGCACGTCAAGGGCGCACCGGACCGGGTGCTCGACCGCTGCACCACGCAGACGGCGGTGGACGGGTCCGCGCAGCCGCTCGACCGCGCGTTCTGGGAGGCGCAGATCGACGAGATCGGCGGCCGCGGCCTGCGGGTGCTCGCCGCCGCCCGCGCACGCCGCGCCGCCGGCACGGCCACGCTGACGTCGTCCGACGTGGAGACCGGCCTGGAGCTGTGCGGCCTGGTCGGCATCGTCGACCCGCCGCGCCCCGAGGCGATCGACGCCATCGCCGAGTGCCGCGCCGCAGGGGTGCGGGTCACGATGATCACGGGCGACCACGCCGGGACGGCCGTCGCGATCGGCCGCGAGATGGGGATCGTCGACCCCCCGGGCGCCGACGGCGCGGCCGCGCCGGTCCTCACCGGCGCCGAGCTGGAGGCGATGAGCAAGGACGAGCTGCGCGCCGTCGTGCGGGACGTCTCCGTGTACGCACGCACCAGCCCCGAGCACAAGATCCGCATCGTGTCGGCGCTGCAGTCGCACGGCGAGGTGGTCGCGATGACGGGCGACGGCGTCAACGACGCGCCCGCGCTCACGCAGGCCGACGTCGGCGTCGCCATGGGCATCAAGGGCACCGAGGCGACCAAGGAGGCCGCCGAGGTGGTGCTCGCCGACGACAACTTCGCCACCATCGAGCGCGCCGTGGAAGAGGGGCGCCGGATCTACGACAACATCCGCAAGTCGGTGCTGTTCCTGCTGCCCACCAACGGGGCGCAGTCCCTGGTCATCCTCGTCGCCGTCCTGTTCGGCCTCGCGCTGCCGCTCTCGCCCGTGCAGGTGCTGTGGGTCAACATGATCACCGCGGTCACCCTGTCTCTCGGCCTCGCGTACGAGAAGGCTGAGCCGGACATCATGTCCCGCCCGCCCCGCGACCCGAAGGCGTCCATCCTCGACGCCGCGTTCGTGCGCAGGATCCTCGTGGTCTCCCTGCTCATCGGCGGCGCCACGCTGCTCGTCTTCTACGCCGAGCGCGCCCAGGGCGGCACCCTGGCGCAGGCACAGACCTCCGCGGTCACGATGCTGGCGCTCGGCCAGCTCGCCTACCTCTTCAGCTGCCGGTTCCTGAACAGGTCGAGCCTCACCGTGGACGTCCTGCGCGGCAACCGCGTCGTGTGGATCTCGGCCGTCTCGCTGGTGGCTCTGCAGTGCGTGTTCGTCTACGCGCCCTTCATGCACACCTGGTTCGAGTCCGCCGCGATCGGCTGGGCGGAGTGGGGCAAGACCCTCGGCCTCGCGGTGGTGGTGTTCCTCCTCGTCGAGGTGGTGAAGGCGGTCGGGCGCGCGCGGTCGCGCCGGGTGTGACAGGTGTGCCAGGTGTGACCGTCAGGGCGTGACGATCGGGAAGTCCGGGTCGAACTCGTCGAGAACCTCGCCGAGCCCGTCCAGCACCGCGGCGTCGCCGTCCAGCGTGATCTTCCCCGCCGCGGCGAGACGACCCGCCGTTGCGGGCTGCAGCAGCGCGGCCGCAGCCAGCGGGCGCGGGGCACGCACCGTGAGAGGCGCGTCGGCGCTCGCGCCCTGCCGCGCGTGGAGCACGCCCCGCCGCACCCACGCCGACCACGTCTCGCCCAGATCGGTGAACTCCACGTCGAACCGCAGGTCCACGTCGGCGGCCTTCTCGCCGATCACGTGCACCGCGACGAAGTCGAACAAGATGTCCACCGGCATGTGGCTCACCGAGTCGGGGCTCGCCGTCGCGAACCGCGCCGCGAGCACGCCCTCGCGCAGCTCGCGCGCCGCCGTGAGGAAGATGCCGCGCCACTGCGGGCCCTCCGCCTGGTAGCCCAGCTGCTCGTAGGCGTCCGCCTGCAGGTCCTTGGCCTCCGCGTCGTCCGGGTCTGCGAACACGAGGTGGTGCAGCACCTGCGCCGCCCACCGGTAGTCGCCCGCGTCGACCGCCCGGCGGCCCTCCGCGAGGATCGCGTCCCGGCCGAACGCGGCCACGTACCGCTCCGCCGTGCCCACCGGCGGGTGCGGGTGCAGGGACACCGGGTCGCCGTCCCACATCCCTAGCTCCTTGGTGAACACGGCGCGCACGTCGTGGTGCAGCGTGCCGTGGTAGCCGTGGTTGAACCACCGCCGGTCCAGCGCCTCGGGCAGGGCCACGACCTCGGCTGCTTCGAGCGGCGTGAACCCCTTGTTGGCCAGCCGCAACGCCTGGTCGTGCAGGTACTTGTAGGTGTCGCGCTGCGACTCGAGGAACTCCACCACCTCGGCGTTGCCCCACACCGGCCACGTGTGCGGGCCGTAGTGCACCTCGACCTCGTCGCCCCATCGCACGAGCGTCTCGTCCAGGTACCGCGCGAAGTTCCGGGCGTCGCGGGTGCGCGCGCCGCGCAGCGTCTGGATGTTGTGCAGCGTGTGGTTCGCGTTCTCCGCGCAGGTGAGGGCCTTGAGCTCGGGGATCCAGATGTGCATCTCCTCCGGCGCCTCGGTGTCTGGCGCGTACAGGAACTCGAACGTCAGACCCTCGATGACGCGGCGCTGGCCCGTCTCGGTGATCGGGTCGGTCGGGGAGATGTACGAGACCGTGGGTCCGTCGGCCGTCGCGGACCCGATGCCGCACGACACCGCCTGGCGCGGGTCGCGCTCCAGGAGGCTGCCGAACGCGTAGGCAGCGCGGCGGCTCATCGCGTTCCCTGCGATGACGTTCTCGCCGATCGCGTGCTTGTCGAAGCTCGCGACCGTGCCGGGCGCGATGATCGGCACCCGCCCCGCGACGACGTCCGCCTCGTCGACCACGCCCTTGACGCCCCCGTAGTGGTCGATGTGCGTGTGGGTGTAGATCACCGCGGCCACCGGCTTGTCCACCACGTGCTCCCGGTACAGCGCCATCGCCGTCGTCGCCGCCTCGACCGACGACGAGCAGTCGATGACGACGAGCCCGGCGTCGCCCTCCACCACGGTGAGGTTGCCGATGTCGATGTTGCGGACCTGGTGGATCCGGTCGACCACCCGGTACAGGCCCGCCTCGTGCACCAGCTGGGACTGCCGCCACAGGCTGGCGTCCACCGTGCCGGGCGCGTCCTGGTGGTCGTCGTCGAGGAAGGCCAGCGCGCCCGCGTCGTAGCTCACCGTGCCGTCGGCCAGCCGGACCTGCCCTCCCGGGACGTCTGCGACCTTGCCCCGGCGCGCGGTGTCGTAGTCCTCCCGGTCGTCCAGGGCGTAGCGCGCACGGGCCGCGGCGAGAGCGGACGTGGTGGTCGGCGTCGGGTCTTTCGGTGAGTACGACATCGTGCCTCCGGGAGGGTGCAGGATCGGCCTGGGAGCACCGTCACCCGGCCCTGGCCGGACCGCAACCGGACCACACCAGGACCACGCCGGGAGCACGCCAGGACCACGCCAGGACCGTGCTGAGGCCCGACCGCACCACCACCGCCGTGCGCCGCCGGGAATAGACGTGGCCCACGTCACGGTTGTCCCGTGCGGCGTGCTACCCGGGCCCGCCGGTCCCGCAAGGAGCACCGCTGTGAACTCACCCGCCGCCACCCTGCCGGACCTCGTCCCCGTCGCCACCGCCCGCACCGTCAAGATCGTCGTCGACGGCGCGGCCGCCCTGCCGACCTGGGTCGTGCAGGTGGGCGGCGACCTGTTCGTCCGCTCCGCCCCCGGAGCCCGCTGGCCCGCCGGCGTCGTCGCCGGCCAGGGTCGCGTGCGCGTCGCCGGCTCGGTCGGCGTGCTCGAGCGACCCGTCGTCCTCGCCGAGGTGGAGCCGGAGCTGCACGGCCTGCTCGACGACGCCTACCGCGCCAAGTACGGCGCCTGCGCCCCCGACCGTGTGGCCGAGGTCGTGTCCGACGCCGCCGCGGCCACCACGTTCCGGATCCGCGCGCGCCGGGCCTCGTGGCGGGAGCGCGTGCTCGCCCTCGCACGCGCGGTCCGCGACTGGCGCCGCGTCGTCGAGAGCGCCGTCGCCGCCCGCTGAGCGCCCCCGCGGCCGCGGGCCTACCGTGCCACCATGGGGCGCCGATGAGCCGGCCGATGAGCCGTGAGTCCGACACCAGCCCACGTCGTCGTCGTCGCCGACGTCGTCAGCAGCGGCGCGACGAGCTCACCCCCGACCAGCGCGCCGCCCGGCTGAAGGAGCGCGTCTACGTCACGTTCGCCGCGCTCGCCGTGGTGCTCGCGCTGCGCGGCCACGTCGAAGGGCTCACGGCCGGCAAGGCGGCGACCACCCTGGTCATCACCGTCGGCGGCACGCTGCTCGCCGTCCTCGTCGCCGAGCTCGTCTCCCACGTGGTCGTCCACGGCGCGCTCCCCACACGGGCCGAAGGGCGGCACATGGTCGGCGTGGTCGCGAGCGCCGGGGGCGTCGTCGTGCTGCCCCTGGTCTTCCTGTGGTGCGCCGGCCGTGGTGCGTGGACGGTGGAGGGCGCCCTCACGGCGTCGACGACCGCCCTCCTCGTGAGCCTGGGGGTCGTCGGCTACGTCGCCGTGCGGCGTGTCGCCGTCCCGGCCTGGCAGAAGTGGCTGCTCCTGCTGGCCGAGGTGGCGCTCGGGGCGGCGGTCGTGGGGCTCGAGGTCCTCGCGCACGGCTGAGCCCGCCCTTCGCCGCGCGGTCCCGCCGCTGCGGTGCGACGATCGGTCGCGGCAAGCGCTTCGAGACGCTCGGGGCAGGTCCGGCCGGGTCGATCCCAGGAGGACATCGAGGATGGCGCACGAAGGCACCGCGACGACGGGCAGCGCTGCCCCGGGGACGACGAAGGTGTCGCTGCTGACGCTCACCGCGATGGTCGTCGGTTCCATGGTGGGCGCCGGCGTGTTCTCGCTGCCGAGCCGGTTCGCGGCAGAGACGGGCGTCGTCGGGGCGCTCGTCGCGTGGGTCGTCGCCGGCGCCGGCATGCTCATGCTCGCGTACGTGTTCCAGCGGCTGGCGATCCGCAAGCCCGAGCTCGACGCCGGGGTCTACGCCTACGCGAAGGCCGGCTTCGGCGAGTACACGGGGTTCTTCGCCGCGGCGGGCTACTGGGCCAGCGCGTGCGTCGGGAACGTCACCTACTGGGTGCTCATCACGTCCACGCTCGGGCAGTGGGTGCCGGCCCTCGGCGAGGGGGACACGCTGCTCGCGATCGCGTGCGGCACCGTCGGGCTGTGGCTGTTCTTCCTCCTGGTGCGGCGCGGCGTCAAGGAGGCGACGGCGATCAACCGGATCGTCACCGTCGCCAAGCTCATCCCGATCATCGTGTTCGTCCTGCTGGCCCTCTTCGCCTTCGACCCGCAGGCCTTCGCGGAGAACTGGGGCGGCGCGGACTACGCGGGCAACCTGTTCGAGCAGGTGCGCGGCACCATGCTGGTGACCGTGTTCGTGTTCCTCGGCGTCGAGGGCGCCAGCGTCTACTCCCGCCACGCGAAGCGCCGCGAGGACGTGGGACGCGCCACCATCCTCGGGTTCGCGAGCGTGCTCGCCGTCTTCGCGTCGGTGACGATCGTGTCCTACGGCATCCTGCCGATGAGCGAGATCGCCGAACTGCGCCAGCCGTCGATGGCGGGGGTGCTCGAGGCGGCCGTGGGCGAGTGGGGCAGCGTCTTCGTCGCCGTCGGGCTGATCATCTCGGTGCTCGGCGCCTACCTGGCGTGGACGCTCATGGCGGCCGAGGTGCTGTTCGTCGCCGCCAAGGACCGCGATATGCCGCGCTTCCTCGCCCGGCAGACGGCGCAGGACGTGCCGGTCAACGCGCTGCTCCTGAGCACGTCCCTGTCGCAGGTCGTGCTGATCCTCACCTACTTCTCCGAGGACGCGTTCGACTTCGCCCTCGACATGACCGCCGTCATGACCCTCATCCCGTTCCTGCTCGCCGCGCTGTACGCCCTCAAGCTGCGCGTCACCCGCGAGACCTACGGCGGCGCGATGCCGTCCACCCTCGCCGGCGACATGGTGATCGCCGTCCTGGCGGTGCTCTACACCGCGTTCCTCGTCTTCGCGGCCGGGTTCGGCCTCGTGCTCGTCTCCTTCATCTTCTACGCCCCCGCCACGATCCTGTTCCGCATGACGCGTCGAGAGCAGGGCCGTCAGGTGTTCACCCCTGCCGAGCTCCTCATGTTCGTGGTGGTGACGGCGATCGCCGTGGTCGCGGTGATCGGCCTCGCCGCGGGCTGGATCGGCATCTAGCCATCGACCGACCGCACCGCCGACCGAAAGGTTCCGCCATGACCTCCGCACCGCCCGCACCGTCCGCGCAGCCCGCCGTCCCCGCCCACGGCGTCCACTCGGAGGTCGGCCGCCTGCGGAAGGTGCTGGTCTGCTCGCCCGGCCTCGCCCACGAGCGCCTCACCCCCACCAACTCGGACGACCTGCTGTTCGACGACGTCATGTGGGTGGAGTCCGCGCAGCGTGACCACCTCGACTTCGTCAACAAGCTCACCAACCGCGGGGTGGAGGTCGTCGAGCTGCACGACCTGCTGGCGCAGACCATGGCGATCCCCGAGGCCCGCTCGTGGCTGCTCGACCGCAAGGTCGTGCCGAACCGGGTCGGCCTGGGGCTCGTGGAGGGCACGCGCGCCTACCTGGAGTCCCTCACCGACCGCGAGCTGTCGCGGTTCCTCCTCGGCGGCCTGTCCACCCACGACCTGCCCCCGGACTACCGCAGCGACTACGTGAACCTCGCGCGCGAGTCCACCGGCACGCCCGAGTACCTGCTGCCGCCACTGCCCAACACGCTGTACACGCGCGACACCACGTGCTGGGTCTACGGCGGGCTCACCCTCAACCCCCTGTTCTGGCCGGTGCGCAAGGACGAGACCCTCCTGATGAAGGCGATCTACTCCTTCCACCCCGAGTACCGGGACTCCACCGTCTGGTGGGGCGACCCCGAGGAGGACTGGGCGCAGGCCACCGTCGAGGGCGGGGACGTCATGCCCGCCGGGCACGGCACCGTCCTCGTCGGGATGAGCGAGCGCACGTCGCGGCAGGGCATCACCCAGCTCGCGAAGGCGCTGTTCGACGGCGGCGCCGCCGAGCAGGTGGTCGTCGCGGGGATGCCGCGACTTCGTGCGGCGATGCACCTCGACACCGTCTTCACGTTCGCCGACCGTGACCTCGTCACGGTGCACCCGACGATCGTCGACGGCATCCACGCGTTCACCCTGCGCCCCTCCGACAAGGCACCCGGCGTCGAGGTCACGGACGAGGGCGACACCCCGTTCGTCGACGTCGTGGCACGGTCGCTCGGCCTCCCGCGACTGCGCGTCGTCGAGACCGCCGGCGACGTGTACGCCTCCGAGCGGCAGCAGTGGGACTCCGGCAACAACGCCGTCGCCCTCGAGCCCGGCGTCGTGTTCACCTACGACCGCAACACCCAGACCAACGCCGCGCTCCGCCGCGCCGGGGTGGAGGTCATCACCATCGTCGGCGCGGAGCTCGGCCGGGGCCGCGGTGGCGGCCACTGCATGACCTGCCCCCTCTCCCGGGACCCGCTCGACTGACCGCGCCCGGCGGGCGCCGGGGCGGGCAGGCGGTCAGATGGCGAGCGACCCGCGGACCACCGAGTCCCCCGAGTGCGCCGGGTCGCCGTCGAGCTGCTCCTCGGAGACGTCCACCACGGGATAGTCGGCGAGGTCGAGACCCTCAGGCACCTCGAACTGCCCGTGGTCGCCCTCCAGCACACCGAGGCTGACCAGGCCGCTCACGTCCGGCCGGAGCAGCCACACCTCGCGGTACGTGCCCGCAGGCGCCGGCGCGTCCACCGAGACGACGATCTCGCGTCGCCCGTCACCCGTCGTCCGGACGACAGCCTCTCCCGAGGAGCCGGCCCAGTCCGGCAGCGGCTCCAGCACCGCGCTGGCGATCGTCGTCTCCGGCGGCTCCAGGGTGCGCCGCTCCCAGAGCACACCGCCGACCAGACCCAGCACCAGCGCCGTGCACGCCGCGACGAGAACGGGCATCCAGGATCGCCGCGCGCGGCGCGACGCCAGCTCGTCCTGCGGCGCGCCGGGGGTGACGGGCGCGCCGGCGGTCCCGGGAGCCGTTGCGCCCGGAGGCTCCTGCCGTGGCAGCACCGCCGGGACGTCCGTGAGCGCCAGCTCCGCATGGATCCGCGACCAGACGTCCGGCGCGGGAGGCACGAGCTCGGGGTCTCCCTCCGCCGTCCGCGCGCCGGAGGTGACGCGGGACAGCTCCTGCACCGTCCGCGCGCAGGTGGGACAGGTGTCGAGGTGGGCGCGCTGGTCCGGCTCGAGCACGTCCTCGCCGAGCGCGTAGAGCGCCAACGACTCGTCATCCACGTGCGGCATCGTCCACCTCCAATCGGTCCCGGAGCCTCAGCAGGCTCCGTCGTACGTGACTCTTGACCGTACCGAGCGGGAGCCCCAGCTCCTGCGCGATCTGCGTGTGGGTGAGTCCTCGGAAGAACGCCAGGCGCAAGATCGTGCCGGCGGGGTCGCCCAGCCGCCGCAGCTCGTCGTCGATCACGATCCGGTCGGCGACGCGGTCGACGGGCGAGTCCGGCCCCGGGGCCGCGGGAGCCACCTGCCGGGCCGCGGCGTCCTGCGACCGGCGGACACGAGCCCGGGCCTCGTGCGCGTCGGCGACGGCGTGCCGGGTGATCCCCACCAACCAGGCGGGCAGCCGGGACCTCGTCGGGTCGTAGCGGTCGCGTCCCCGCCACGCGGAGACGAAGACCTGTTGCGTGACGTCCTCGGCGTCCGTGCGCGAGCCGAGCGAACGCAGGGCCATCGTGTGGACGAGCGACGACCACCGCTGGTAGGCCTCCGCGAGTGCCGCCTCGTCCCCGGCGGCGAAGCGTTGCCCCAGACGCCGCACGGCGACGTCCGACTCGTCGTGCTGCGCGTCGTCGCGGTTCAGGGCATGTCCTCGGGATCGGGCCGGTTCCGCGGCGAGCTGGCTGTCCGCGGGGGGACACGGCCGATCGTAGGGCGGCGGACCCCGGCAGGCCAGCGGTTGGCAGGCGGCCCGCCGCGGCGGGACGTCGCCGCGGTCACCCCTGAGGTACCGCGGTCACGACGACGTTGTCCGAGTAGGAGTGGGCCCGGGCGTCCCACTCGCCGCCGCAGGTGACGAGCAGGAGCCGCGGGCGTCCCGTCCGGTCGAAGAGACGGTCGGCCACGACGTCGGACTTGGCCGTGGCCTGGACCCGTTCCACTGTGTAGTTGTGCGTGGTGCCGTCGGCGGTGCGGACCCGCACCGCGGTTCCCGGCGTGGCACGGCGCAGCCGGGCGAACGGGCCCACGCTGTCCACGTCGTCGACGTGCGCGGCGATGGTCGTCGCGCCCGCGGGGCTCGCCGGGGCCGCGCCGAACCGGTACCACCCCGCGACGTCCGCGGACCCGGGCAGCTCCATGCTGTCCTGCTCGTCGACACCGACCGCCTGGACCGGGAGGTCGACGGCGAGGTCGGGGATCTGGACCCGGGTCGGGGCCGGTGGGGTCGGGGGCGGCACGTCCTGCGCGGGCCGCACGGGAACCACGTTCGTGCGGGCGCCGGTGTGGCGGGCCGGTGCGGGAGCGGCGACCTGCGGCGAGGTGCCGGTGGCCGAGTTGCCGGTGGCCGTGGTCTCGGGAGCTGCTGTCGGGGCAGCCGCGGAGCACGCGGACAGCGTCACCGCGAGCACGACCGCCGCGGCGCGGCCGGCGATGGTGCCGACCTGCCGCGCCGCGGCGGAGCTGGCGTGCGACGTCATCGACGGGCCGCGCCGGGACGGTGCGCGTGCTCGCGGGCGTGCTCGCGCGCTGCCTTGACCAGCATCACGGTGGCGACGGTGAGGAACAGCCCGACGATGGCGCTGCCCGCGAGCAGGGCGCCGGCGCTGAAGGTGGTGCTCGGCGCCAGCGCGTCGGCAGCGAGCCCGGACATCCCCGCAGGCACGCCGTGGGGCGCCGAGTGGAGCCCGTCGACGGTCTGGGTGGCGAGGGCGAGCGTGTCGTCATCGAGGCTGCCCCACGCGTAGACGATCGTGTTGACGCCGTCGGCGACCTTGACGTCCGTCGGCCCGAGCAGGGGGTCGGTGGTGCCGGCCGCGGCCACGGAGGCCGAGACGGTGCCGGCGGGAAGGTCGAGGACCTTCTCGTCAGGGTTCTCCAGCCCGCTGATCACGGCCTCGCCTCCGGCCAGCACGTCCACGGCCGGTGCGGCGGCGACGTGCCGGACGGTGAGGCGCCCGTCTCCGGCCTTGGTCGCCGACGTGTCGTTGGTGAAGAGGGTGGCCGTGGGTTTGCCGTCGGTGTCCAGGTGGGCCACGGCGGTGTAGTTGCCGCCCGCCTCGAGGTCGAGGTCCACCGGCCCGATCACCGGGTCGCTCGCGTCCTCGGCGTCCGGGGCGGTGATGGCGACGGAGTACGTACCTGCCGGCAGGTCCAGCGGTCCGGCCATGTCTCCGGGCTGGAAGTCGTCGACCGTGAGGTCGCCGTCCACCCACACATCGACCGGTGTGTCCGGGACGCCGTGCATGACGGACAGCTGGGCACCGTCGTCTGCGGCGACGGCCGGGGCGAGCCCGACCGCGCACAGTCCGAGGGTGGCGAAGGTGGTGACTCCCACCAGGACGACGTTCCGTCGTGCGGTGCGTTCCATGGTCCCTCCCGTGATCGTGGCGTCCGGTGCCCGGACCGCCCTGTCCTGACACCCCTCCTTCGGTCGCAGAGGTACGGACGGATGCACTCGGGCCGATGTTCGTCGTGCGTGCCGAGGGCCCCGCCGGCGCACCGACGGGGCCCTCGGTCAGGGCGTCAGAGGTCGATCGGCCGGAGCACGGCGGTGATGCCGTGCGCGATCTGCAGGTTGCCCTTGTTGATGTCCAGCTTGCTCGGCACCAGGAACGGGTTGAAGTCGTTGCGGTCCTGGTCCACGAGACGCACGAGCGGCACCCTCCGGCTCAGGACGTCGACGCGGAACGTCGGCCCCAGTGCGGTCGTCAGGCGGGCGTCGTCCGACCGCAGTGCCTGGCGGGAGTCGATCGTCGCGCCCGGGACGACGTGGTACAGCAGCACCGCCTCCACCGCGTCGATCCCCACCGCCCCGGCGATCCGGGTCAGCACACCCTGCTCGGTGCGCTCCCAGCGGTGCGTCAGGTCGAACGCGAGGAGCTGGAAGGCGCGGTCGTTCGGCAGGAACGCGGTCAGGGGGACCGTGCCGTCGGCGAGGACCGCCACCGGGCTGTCCGGCTTCGCGGCCAGCACGGCGGCGACCGCCTGGTCGACCACGTCGAAGTCGTACCAGTTGTGGTCGAACGTGTCGCCGTCGGCGGCGAGGACCGCAGCCAGGCTGTTCGTGCCCGCGTCGCCGGTGCCCGCGCTGATCGTCCCCGCGCTGATCGTCCCGGCGGCAGGGGCCGCCGTCGCGGTCGTGGCGGCGGCCGTCCCCAGCAGGCCGAGCGTCGCCACGCACGCGGCGGCCCAGGTGGTCCGGGCAGCAGTTCGAAGCTTCATCGTCATCGACTCCTTCGTGGTCTTCGAGGCACGGCCCTGCGGCCGCCGGGTGCGGGTGCACCCGTCTGCTCTTCGGTCGGCAGGGGCGTTCCGGATGCAGCACGAGGCAGGCGGGTGTGCCCGTGCCTCCCGGGCCCTCGTCCGGCGCTCGTCGTCAACACGGTGGAGCTGCGGGCGTTCCTCAGGGTGGGTCGGGAGCGTCGGGCGGGCGGAGCTCTCGCCCGGTGAGGTCGACGGGGTCGGCCACCGGGTCACGGGTGACGCGGCCGGTGGGCGACGTCCAGACCATCGTGCCGTCAGGCGCCTGGGTCGCCGACCAGCGCGTCTGGTGCTTCAGGACGTGGTGCCGGCGGCAGAGGTGGGCCAGGTTGTCCGCGACGGTGCGCCCGCCGTCAGCCCACGCGACCGTGTGGTCGACGTCGCAGTGCTCGGCGGCGCGGGTGCAGCCGGGGAAGCGGCAGCGCCCGTCGCGGGCCTCCAGGTACGCCCGCAGTGCCGCGGGGACGGTGTAGGTGCCCGGGTCGGTCGCGAGGACCGTGCCGGACGTGGGGTCCACGAGCAGGCGGCGCAGCGACGGTGCCGCCGCCGTCAGGGACGACGCCACCCGCGGGTCGATCGGGCCGTGTCCGGCGAGCTCGGCGGGGTCGGTCGACCGGTCGAGCAGCGCCATCACCGGGACGGTGACGTGGACCCGGGGCGTGATCCGGCGGGCCTGGTCGGCAAGGTCCGGGACGCCGCCGTCGTCGACCGCCGCTGTCGTGGTGGCGGCCGCCTTGACCGGGCGCGGGGCCGTCGCGGGGGCGGCTGGAGGTGCGACGTCGTCGGCTCCGGCGAGCAGGAGCGCGGCGTAGGCGTCCGCGCGCAGCTGGGGGAGCGAGCGTGGGTCGCCGGCGTCTCGCGCCGCGCGGCCTGCACGCGTGAGTCGGTCGTATGCCGCGTGGGCCGTCGTGGCGGGGAGGCAGGCGCTGAGCCAAGCCATGCCGTCGGCTGCGGGGTCGACGAACACGGCGCGCTTCTCGAGAGCCTTGTCGTGTCGCGCGGTGAACGGCTCGGGGTGCGCGCGGTCGCGAGCGCGGCGCAGGCGGGCGCGGAACTGCGTAAGGGTCGAGGTCGCTGCCTCCGGCAGCGTGGCGGCTTGCACGGCTGCCCGGGCGGGGGCGTCGGGCAGGTCGACGAGGGCGTCAGCCGTCGCCCGTGCGTGCGCCGCACCGATCTTGCCCCGGCACAGCTCGTGCAGGGTGGCGGACCCGGCGGACGTCAGGGTCTGTGCCGTGTCGACGAGATGCTGCGCCTGCTGCTCTCCGAGGCGGAGCGTGGTGGCCACGTCGGCGACGAACGCGCGGCGGGCCAGCTGGTGCCGGCGGTCCGCGCCCGCACGCAGCACCTGGACCTCCTCATCCGCGAGGAGGGCGGTCTCGCACTGCCCGGCTGTCCGTCGTGCCCGCTCCACGGCCAGGAGCTTCTCGCCCTCCAGGGCGTCGATCCGCGCCTGGAGGGTCGCCAGGTCGTCGAGTGCGGCGGACACGTCGTGCACCGTCGGCTCGCCCACGGGCGAGAGCAGGGGGTCCCACGGCGCGGGGCTGTCGGGCGCCTCGCCCTGGCCCTCGCGACCGCCGCCGCTCCCACCGTCCTCGAACATGCGTTCGATCCTAGCCAGGCGCGAGCCGCTCCCCGCGGCGTGGTGCACAACCTGTGGAAAAGCGCCGCCGCCGGTCGCCCGGCCAGTCAGCTCCGAAACGCCCGGGGCATGATCTCGCGCGCCGGACCGGTGCGGTCGAGGAAGCCGGTCCCGCCGTCCTGGAGCTCCCGCGCCGCGTCGACCAGCGCGGACAGGGCGACCCACGCGAGCGTGCCGCCCACGGAGATCCGCGCGACGCCGGCCTCCGCGAGCTCGCCGGGCGGAGGGCCGCCGGCCACGAGCAGCGCGTTGACGGGCCGGTCCACCTCCCGGCAGACGGTCGCGACCTGCGTGAGGTCGTGCAGCCCGGGCGCGTACAGCACGTCGGCGCCCGCCTCCTGGTACGCCTGCAGCCGTGCGATCGTGTCGGCGAGGTCGTCACGGCCGTAGAGGTGGTTCTCGCAGCGGGCCGTGAGCACGACGTCTCCGGCCGCCTCGGCGGCAGCGGCGACCCGCTCGACGGCGAGTCCCCGGTCGTGGACGGGCTGGTCCGCGCGGCCCGTCGCGTCCTCGATCGAGCATCCTGCGAGCCCGGTGGCCCGGGCGGCGGCGACGACCGACGAGACGTCGGCGGGCGCGTCGGCGAAGCCGTCCTCGAGGTCGGCGCTCACCGGCACGTCGACGGCGGCCACGAGGGCGGCGGCGTGCGCGAGCGTCTCGTCACGGGTCGCGGCGCCGTCGGGGCGGCCCAGCGTCGCGGCGAACCCGCTGCTCGTCGTCGCGACGGCGGCGAATCCGAGGGACTGCAGGATGCGTGCGGACCCCGCGTCCCAGGCGTTCGGCAGCAGCAGCGGGTCGCCGGGACGGTGCAGGGCGAGGAAGTCCGTCGTCATGGCACCGACGCTAGCCACGACCACCGACGGCGGTCCGGAGCCCGCCGCGCCCCGGGCGACGTCGGTCGCTAGGCTCGGGCCTCGTGAGCCGCGAGCGCTTCCCCCGGTGGGTCTACGAGAAGGGCACGGAACCCGACCCGCGGTTCTCCCTCGCCAACGAGCGCACGATCCTCGCGTGGCTGCGCACCGCCCTGGGGCTGATCGCCGGCGGTACGGCTCTCGAGGCGCTCGACCTGCCGATGGAGCCGAACCTGCGCCTCGCGGCGTCGATCGTCCTGCTCGTGGCGGGCGCGGTCGTCCCGGTCGCCGCGGCGGTCGAGTGGGCGCGGTCCGAGCGGGCGATGCGCGAGCACGGCCCGCTGCCCGGCGCGAGCACCGGGTTCCTCCTGGTGCTGACGATCTTCGTCGTCGGCGTCCTCGTCCTGCTCGCCCTGCTGCTGCACTGAGGCACCGATGACCGCCGACCGACCCGATCCGCCGCTCGTCGGCCCCGAACGTGACCGGGGCCTGCAGGTGGAGCGCACGGCCCTCGCGTGGCGGCGCACGCTGCTGTCGTTCACCGCCGCGTGCGCGGTGGCGTGGCAGACGCTGCCCGGTGTCGACGGACCGTCGTCGTTCGCGATCGCGGCGGCGGTCGCCCTGGTGCTGACGCCGCCGTTGTGGTGGTTCGCCGCGCGGCACCGGCGCCACACGTCGCGACACCTGGACACGACCGAGCCGCGCCTCCGCCACGGTCGGCGCATCGTCCTCATGTGCGCGGGCACGGCCGTGCTGGGACTGGCCGGGCTGGTCGCCGTCGTCGTCTTCTAGCGAGCGCCGAACAGGTGGTTGCGCACGTTCTGAGCGTTCAGAACG